>CAJUIK010000055.1 GCA_910585875.1 uncultured Eubacteriales bacterium
TTTTCCCCTTCACCTGGGGGTCGCCTTCCATCTGCTTGTATTCTTCCTTCACTTCCTGCTTGCTCATTTTCATCTGCCGCTCGTATTCCCACCATTGGTAGAGAAAATCCAGAGCGGCCAGGGCCACAAAGGCGATGATAATACGCGTCACCATGCCCTTGGCCTGGTCGGCCAGATGGCCGCAGGCAGGGGCCAGGTCGGTATATAGATATTTAGAACCCTCCTGAAACATCCCTCGGACGCTCAGGAAGATAATAATCATCAAAAGAGAGATTTTCAGAATGCCCTTCAGGGCTTCTACAACGCTTTTCAGCGAAAACAGCCGCTTGAAGCCCGAAAGGGGGCTGATGCGGTTGAATTTGGGTTTGATGGACTCGGCGCTGACCAGCAGTTTGGTCTGCCCGAAGGTGGCGCTTACGGCGCACAGCGCCGTTATCCCCAGCATGGGGCCCACCGTCTTGGCCATGGCCAGCAGGCCTTGGCTCAAAAAAGAGGCGTCCACAGCCGCCCCCGTCCCGATGGATTCCAAACACAGGGCCATAAAACCGGACAGCTGCTTTACAAAATTATCTGTCGTCAGCCAAAGGACGGCAAAAGAACCTATCAAAGTGGCCACGGCCACTGCGTCCCGGCTCATGAATACGTTGCCTTTTTTTCGTTCGTCCCGCCGTTTTTTTGGCGTTGCTTTTTCTGTCTTAGAGCCTTCGGCCAACAGCGATCCCCCCTCGGCCTATCCGGCGCCCTCAGCCCGAATACGCCAAAACCCGGCTGATATGATCCAGCATGGCGCTTTCGGCCTCCAACAGAAATTCGCTGAAGGGGGCGATCAAAAGAAAGAGCAGCCCCAGGCCGATGATGACCTTGAGCTCCACGTTGATGGCGAACACGTTGATTTGCGGAATGACTTTCATCAAAACGCCCATGCCCAGCTGGGCGATGAGCTCCGCCGCCAGCACGGGCATACAGAGCTTGAGCCCCAGCACCGTGCACTCAATAAAAATTTCCAACATAGCGGAGGCTGCCTGAGCCGTCAGCGCCGCCTGACCATAGGGAATCATCTGTTCCGAAGTCATGAAAATGCGAATCAGAGTGTGGTGGCCGTTTGCCGCGAAAAACAGCAGCATCATCAAGGCGTTGAGCAGCGTGCCTGTGACAGACATATTGGCCTGGGAGCCGGCGTCGTAAATCTGGTTCATCGTCATGCCCATTTGGGTATCCACCACAGAACCCGCCAGCTGGGGGATATAGAAAACGAAACTGACGATCGTCCCCGCCAGATACCCCAAGCCCATCTCCAAAACCATGCGCAGGGCCAAGTCGATCAGCCCCGTCGGCAGCGCCGCCTGTCCCTCCGTCACAGAAAAGACGAAGACCGCGAAGACCAGCGCCATGCCGCTGCGGAAAAACCCAGGGATATTGCGGCGGCCCAAAATGGGGTTAAACAGGACAAAGCCGCTCATGCGGGCCAGCACATAGAGAAAGAGCGTCAGCTCCGCCCAATCGATCATGCGTCGTTACCCCTCTCTCAGCCGGCCATCAAATCAAAAATCGCCCGGGTATAGTCCTGTAGAGTTTCCAACATCCAGCCCCCCGCCAGCAGCAGCACACTGACCACCACCAGCAGCTTGAGCATAAAAGAGATGCTCTGCTCGTGGATCTGCGTCACCGCCTGGAAGACGGCCACGACCACGCCCACCAGCATACTGAGCACCAGCATGGGCCCGCCCAATTTGATGGCCACGCCCACCGCGTCCCGCAGGATATCCGATACCACAGATGCGTCCATTTGTCATCTCCTTCCCCCGGCCGTCAATAAACGCCCCGCACCAAGGTGGAAAACAGAAGTTCCCAGCCGTTGATGGAGATGAAGAGCAAAATCTTAAAGGGCGTAGAAATCATCGAGGGCGGCAACATAATCATACCCATGGACATCAGAGTGGAAGACACCACAATATCGATCAGCATAAAGGGGATATAGAGCAGAAAACCAATCAGAAACGCCCGTTTCAGCTCGCTGGTGACGAAAGAGGGCACAATCACCCGCATCGGCAGTTCCATGGCCTGCTCCCCGATCAGCGGTTCTATCCGGGCCAGATCGCAAAACATCTCCAGCGTCCCCGTCTCGGTATTTCGCAGCATGAATTCCTTCAACGGAACCGCCGCCCGCTCAAAAAACTGTTCGCCGGATATCTGCTCCGCCGCATAGGGCTCGTAGGCCTCCTGCTGTATGCGCTCAAACACCGGCCCCATAGTCAGCAGGGTCAAAAACAGAGCCAGGCCCACCAGCACCATATTGGGCGGCGTCTGCTGCGTGCCCATGGCCGAGCGCAGGAAAGAAAGGGACACGATATATCTGGTGAAGGAGGTCATCATCACCAGCAGAGAGGGCAACAGCGCCAAAATCGTCGTCAGAAATAAAACTTCCAGCGTCTGCACACTGTCGCCGTTGATATTGATAAAGCCGTCCTGCATCCTTTCGCCCCCTTACTTCCGCCGTTTTTGCCGCAGGGCCTCGCCCAGCGCCTGGCGGAAGCTGGGGGGCGCGGGCTTATTCTGCTCTGGCCAAGCTTGCGCCTGTTCGGGGGTAAACTCCGCCAGGTTGGAGACGGCGGAAGCCGTGACCCCCAGCAGGAAATACCGCTCTCCCGCCTGCACCAGCAGCAACTGCTGGTCCCTGCCCAGCGCCAGCCGGGAAAGGACCTTCAGCCCCTGGCCTCCCTGGGCCGAGGGGAAGAAGCCCGCCCCGCCCCGAACCGCAATGACCCGGGTCGCCCAATAGGCCAGCGCGACGATACCGGCCACGCAGACCAGCGTCCACAGCAGAGACAGCCACGAATTGCTCCCCGGCATGGCCTTTTAGGGGTTGCCCAAGATAGAAGTGACGGTTTTGAGCACCCGGTCCGCCTTAAAAGGCTTGACGATAAAATCCTTGGCGCCGGAACGCACGGCGTCCATAACCATGCTTTCCTGGCCCATGGCGGAGCACATCACCACATTGGCGTTGCCGTCTTTGGCGCGGATTGCTTTCAGCGCTTCCAGCCCGTCCATATTGGGCATGGTGATATCCATAATCACCAGGTCGGGGCCGATCTCGCTGAATTTTTCCACAGCGTCTGCGCCGTCCACCGCTTCAAAAAGCTCGGTATATCCGTTTTTGCTCAGGGTATCGCCGATCATTTTGCGCATAAACGCAGCGTCGTCTACCAATAAAATTTTCTTTGCCATGATAATCCATCCTTTTTTCCATTATGTTAGTTGGGGCCGGGCCGATTCATCGGCCTTGGCTCAGCCAATACAAGGGCGTTTTCAAAAAGCAGGTTTTATTGCAAACGGAAGGGCTGGGCTTTGCCGGCCCTTCGACATTGCGCTGTTGGAACTATATCATTTTTTAGCGACAAGTTCAAGACCGGCGTTTTGAACAATTTCCGTAATCCTCACGCCAAAATTGTCCTCTACCACCACGACGTCCCCGCGGGCGATACATTTTCCATTGACAAACAGGTCCACCTGGTCGCCGGCCAGCTTATCCAGCACCACCAGCGACCCCTTGGAAAACTCCAAAATATCCTGGACTTTTCGCCGGGCCCTGCCGATTTCCACCGTCACTTGCAGAGGCACTTCCATAATCAGATCCAAGTTCTGCGCCTGTTCCTTGCCCAGCTTTTCCGTCAGCTCCATGGGCTGCATGGGCAGCGGCTGGGTGTTGATCAGCTTGGGCTCAGGCAGAGGCTGCTGAGGGGGATAGGGGTAGGGATAGGGGTAATACATGGGCGGATATCCGGGATATCCGTTGGCCATGGGAGCGCCGTCCGGCCCCATCATGGGGGGATAAGGCGCCTGCCAGGGTTGCGCTCCAGGCGCAGGCGCCTGCGGCGCTGGGGGTTGGGGCGCGGCGGGAGGCGGGGCCGCCGCGCCGCTCATCAACCGCTCGATTTCCTCCTGGCTTAGCTTGCCTTCCGAAGCCGGGGCCGGCGCGGGAGCTGGGGCCGGAGCGGGGTCCCCGCCGCCCATGCCGCTCATCAGCCGCTCGATTTCTTCCTGGCTCAGCTTTCCGCCGCCGCTTTCTGCCGTAGGAGCGGGAGCTGGGGCCGGAGCAGGGTCTCCGCCGCCCATGCCGCTCATCAACCGCTCGATTTCCTCCTGGCTCAGCTTTCCGCCGCCGCTTTCCGCCGCAGGAGCGGGAGCCGGGGCCGGCGCGGGAGCCGGCGCAGGGTCGCCCGATCCTTCCATAGCGTCCAAGCCCAAGCCTGCCAGCAGCTCTTTGGCCAGCTCCACCGACATGACGTTCATAAAGCCGCTTTCCAGCGCGCCCTCGATTTTCAGCGCAAACTGAACCACCACCACAGTTTCGGCGCCCGCGGGCATATGGTTCTGCTTAAAGTGATCCAAGTCTTCCAGCTCAAAGGGCTCTGGCGTAGAGATATTGACGGGGAAGCTCAAAAAATCCGACAAGGCTGTGGAGGCCGCGCCCATCATCTGGTTCATCACTTCGCAAACCGCGCTGATGGTCAGGTCGTTGAGTTCAAAATCCTCGTCGGCCGTCTCCGTGCCCATGAGGATATCCACAATCACCTTGACGTCGCTTTTCTTCAGCAGCATGATATTGCTGCCTTCCAGGCCCTCTACATATTTGATTTCCACGCCCATGGCCGGTTCCATTTTGCCCAGCGTGAAATCCTTGACTTCCACCACCGAGACGGTGGGCGTCGTAATGTCCACCCGGTGATCCATCATGTTAGATACAGCCGTAGCCGAGGAGCCAAGGCTGATGTTCATCATTTCGCCCAGGGCGTCCAGCGCCATCGGGCTGAATAATTCCTTTTCCATCTTGTCTACTCGCTCCTTTGCTCAGCCTGCTGATAGCACACTTCGTCTATCTTAACGGCCATATTTTTCTTGTACGCGCCGATGCGCCCGGCAAACCATTGGTATCCGCCTATCTCCAGATAAATCGGGGAATCCTTGGACCTGCCCAAATCCACAACGTCTCCCACGCTCAAATGGAAGATATCGCTCAGCGAAAGCTGGGTGTCGCCCAGCTGGGCCACGATTTCCAGGTCGGAATCCCGCAATTTATCAAAAATCTCTTGGGAATTATCCTCTTCTGTGGTTTTGCGGCCCGGGTTCTCCCGGTTGATGCCCGCGAAGATATTGGTCAGCATAGCCCCGGGCAGGCAAACGCTCATCCGCCCGTTTTCGCTCTCGTTTTGCAGCTTGATATCCACAATGATCACAGTCTCGTCCAAGCCCAAAAGCTGCACCAGGGTGGGGTTGACTTCGGTTTTGACATAAGAAAACTGAATCGGCACATAGTTTTCCCAGCTGGCGCCCATGCGGGAGATCATGTCTTCCACCAGGCTCTCATAGAGCTTCAGCTCCAGGTCGGTATAAGAGTATCCGGCGGGCACGCCGTTGTCGTTCATCCGCCCTTCGCCGCCCATCATCCTATCCATCATGCTCAAAGCGGTGGACGTTGAAATATAGACCATCATCAGGTTTTCGTCCGGCTTGCCCTGCATCTCCATCTGGGCCAGGGCCAGCACGTCCCCTTCGCTCAGCGCGTTGGAAAACTCGTAGTAACGCTGCTCCTCAATGCTCTCCACCGTCACCTCGCAGTTGACCCGCAGCATGGCGTTGAGCCGGGAATTGATGACGCGGGTATAATTCTCGAAAATACCGCCCAGCATTTTGATATGGTCTTTTGTAAATTTACGGGGGGTTGTAAAATCGTATTTCCGGTATTTTTTCTCGGTCTGTCCTTGAGATTGCTCCAGGTTTTTCTCCCCGCTGTGCACAGCGTTCAGCAGGGCGTCAATCTGGCTTTGTGATAAAACTTCCGACATATAATCACCTCGCTTGCCCTGCCGTTTTTATTCTGTCGTCGACTGCGTCGCGTCGGGCGCCGCGGCCTCCGGCTGGGTGGTATATTGCTCCACTGTCCCCGCCAGCTTCTCCTGCTCCAGATCCCGGCCGCTGATAATCACTTCCACCCGGCGGTTATGCGCCTGGCCCTCGGCTGTGTCGTTGGTATCCACAGGCCGCCATTGGCCCATGCCTTCGCTCACCAGTTTGCCCGGGTTGAGAACGCTGTGCTGCTGCACATAGCAAAGCACGTTGGTAGCCCGGTTGCTGGAGATAAAGCGGTCTTCCATCACCTTGTTGGGCTGATCCCGCCTGGCCTGGGCCGTATGGCCTTGAATGCGCACCTCGTCGATGGATTCGCTGGCGTTGGACAAAATCTGGCTCAGGGAATCCAGCACAGGATAGGCCTCTTCCCGCAGCTGATAGCTATTGCCGTTGAAAAAAGTGGTGTCGTTGAAGGTGACGTACACCTTGCCGCCGTCTTTCATAACGGAAATGCTGTCGTCCGAGCTTTGCTGGGCGGCCATAGCCTTGAGCGCTTCGTAGAGATCCTCGATATCCTCGTCGATATCTTCTTGAGACAAACCCATCAACGGCGCGTCGGCATTATCTCCGGAATCGTCCATGGGGTCAGAGCTAGGACCGCCTGAGTCCTCCGGCACGTCATGTATGTTTTGGTCTGCGTCCGGGTTGAAGCTCATGACGAGGGCCTTCCAGTTTTCCTCGCTGATGGTGGACATGGAGTAGAGCAGAACAAAAAAGCAAAGCAGCAACGTCACCATGTCGCCGTAAGTGTCCATCCAGTTCGCGCCGCCTCCGCCGCCTTTTTTCTTTTTCACGGTTGATGTTCACTCCTTGAAAATCTATCGAAGGCGCGGGACGGTTTATTCTTCTCCGCCTCCGCCTCCGTCGCTCTTCCGGCCCTTCTTGCCGCCGCCGTCGCCGTCGCGCTGCTTCTGGCTCATGTATGTGAGCAGCTTTTCTTTCAGGAACTTGGGGTTTTCGCCGGACTGAATGGACATGATGCCTTCCACGATGATCTGCTTGCAGAGCACCTCTTCCTCGTCTCTGGTCCGCAGGTTGGTGGCGATAGGCCCAAAGAGCACGTGGGCCAGGATACAGCCGTACAGCGTCGTAATCAAGGCCGTGCCCATGTCGGCGCCCAGAGAGGAGGCGCCGCCGCCGTCCAAGCTCATGCTCTTCAGCATATTGATCAGGCCCACCAGGGTGCCCACCATGCCGAAGGCCGGGGCCACAGAAGAGGCTTTGTCATACATACCGGCGGTGTCCTCGTGCCGGGCGGACATACACTCGATGTCGTTATCCAGAATAGCCCGGACTTTATCCGGGTCGTTGGCGTCCACAATCAACATAATCGCCTGCTTGAAAAAGGGGTCTGATTGCTCATTCGCCTTCTCTTCCAGCGAGAGCAGGCCGTTTTTACGGGCCGTCTGGGCCAGGTCTACCAGCTGGTCGATATAATAAGTGGGGTCAAATTTTTTGGTATTCAGCAAGATGCCGAAATGCTTGGGCATAGCCGCCAAAATCTTGGCCGGGAAGCTGGCGACCACCACGGCGAACGTACAGCCAATAACGATCAAAATACTGGCCGCGTCAAAGAAGTTGATCAAATTTTTGAAACTGATCTGCAAGACCTGGGCCGCCGCAAAATCAATTTTCGTGACCATGCCGAAAAGCATAACCACAATGGCAACCAGCACGCCGACAATATATGTTATATTCATAGCGCTTATCTTTACCTCCAGCCGGGCGCGGATCAGGGCCCGTGAGATTTTTTCTCCTGTTTGTTAACGGTTGTCTTCTATCGTGATTTCTCTGTGGATATCCATCACTTTGGCATTGTATTCCGCGATTTTTTGAATGATTTCTTCAACGCTCTCGCGGACGAGATAATAATCATGATTCATCATAACGACTTTGGATTCTGGGATGGTTTCGATATATTCAATCTGCAAATGGTTGACGATAAATTTTTCGTGGTTGCGTTTGGTCAAAACGATCATGGCGCAGCCTCCTCTTCCAGTTTCAATGCAATCAGGCGGGCTTAGGCGCAGGGGACCCCGGCCCCCGCGCCTAAGCCTTTTTCAGCGCGTTAGCGCTTCATGTTGACAAGTTCTTCGAGCATAGAGTCTGTGACGGTGATAATCCGGGTGTTGGCCTGGTAGCCGCGCTGGGTGGTGATCATGTTGGAGATCTCCTGGGCCAGGTCGGTTTTAGACATTTCCAGGCCGCCGCTGATAATGCTTTCTTTGGCGCCTCCGTTGCGGATGGTGAACAGATCCACGGGAGCGTCTTCCTCTTCGTCCTCCCGCAGGCTACCGTTGACTCGGCTAATACCCATTTCTTGGGCTATGCCGCCGTACAAAGTGATGGTCAGGTCGCCGGCGCCTTCGCCCACAGTATAGTAGTTGTTGCTCTCCATAGTCAGGCCGTTGGGATTGGTCACGTTTCCAAGCGCGATAGCGCCGATGACTACGCTTTGCCCAGTGTCCTTACAAACACCGCTGATCACGCCTGTAGAGGCAATGCTAATACTGCTGAACTGAGCAAAAGGCAACGCTTTTCCGTCTTCATCTGTAGCGTCCCGCAACTGCCCTTCCACATATCCTTCGCCATCTCCTTCCGTTGTCGGATAGGCCACTTGCAGAGCTCCGTTCTCCGAAGTGGTAATTCTCGGATAGCGAATGGGCACCAGCTGATCGCTGAAAACTGGGTCGCCAACTTCCCAGTCAGTTTTTTCAGGATGCTCTTGCTTTACTTGCTCAAGATTTTCCTTCGTTACCACGCCGGTACACAGGAAGCCATAAACAGTCATACCGGCATAGTTGCTCAGATAACCGTCGGCCTTAAAGCTGATGTCGCCCACCCGGGTAAGCGTCAAGCTGGAAAGCATGGTGGCGTCTTCGGCGTTGCCTGCAAAGTTGTTGGCCATGGTTTTATCGCCCAACAGGAAAAAGCCCTGACCGTCGATCATGCAGTCGGTGGGGTTGCCGGTGGCGGCGTAGTTGCCGCTGCCCATATCCACGTCCACCGAGCCGATGCTGGCGCCGTAGCCGATCTGAGAAGGGTTCCGGCCGCCCGCAGTGGCGGTGCCGTTGGAGCCGCCGGTGAGCTGGGTGTAAATGGCCGTCTGGAAAACGGAACGGCCCGCTTTATAGCTGTATGTGTTGATATTGGCCACATTGTTGCCGATGACGTTCAGGTTCTGCATATGGGTCTTCAAACCGGCGATGGCCGCGTACATTGCTCCTGTCATGTTTGAGCCTCGATCTCCTTTCGATTCTGAAACAGCGCCGCCCGGCCCCCGTCATTCGGGCGGAGGCCAAGGCATCCAAAATCGGTCCTGCCATCTGTATGATATTACAGGAAAACGGCGCCGTCAATGTTTGTGAAGATATTTTCTTTCATTTCGTCCTGGGTAATGGCGGTGATGACCTTGGCGTTGGGCACATTGATGATAAAGGCCTTGTCGGCGTCCATAGCCAAGATGTTAGCGGCCCCCTTGGCCTGGGCCCGGGCCACGCTGCCCGCCAGCTGGTCCATCAAGCGCGGCGTCACCTGGATGCCCCGCTCTTCCGCCCGGGATATGGCGTGTTTTGAAAAAGTTACGCCTGGGGCCGGCTGTTTTTTGGCCAATTCCTGCTGCAAAATCGCGCCGAATCCGGCCTGGGCCTTGGGTGCGTTCTGGGTCTTCTTCCCCTGCCCCGGCGCGGCGCCTGTCAGCTGGCCCGTCACGCGCTGGATCATCTTACCTCACCTCAAACCTTTTGCGTCTCCGAAGTCTCCGGGGGGTCTGTGGGTTTGTCGCCGCCCTCCGGCGTTTCCGGGGTTTCGGGTTTGTCCGGGTTGTCCGGCCCTTCCGGCTGAGAGGGCTCCGTGGGCTTTTCAACCTCGTCCGGCTTTTCGCCTTCGCCCGGTTTCTCCGTCTCGCCCGGCTTTTCCGTCCCGTCTGTGGGCTTGTCGCCCTCCGTCGGCTTGTCTCCGTCCACGCCGGGAGTCTCTTCTTCCTCTGGCAGCTTGGGCAGGCGGCCCACCGCCATAATCTCGCTCAGCCGATAGATTGCGTCGCCGGCGAAAAGAACCTGTTCGCCGCCGGAAAAACCGGTGCCGGTGATGGTCACCACTGTCTCCTGCAGCTTGCCCTGGGCGTCGATCTGGCCGATGGTCACTTCCTTGCCCACCAGGGAGCCGGCATAGGACATGATGGTGGCGTCCGTCATATTGGTCATGGCGGTGATGGACTGCATCTGCACCATCTGGTTCATCATTTCCGAGGTGTCGGCGGTGTTGTCGATGCTCTGGTTCTGAAACTGAGCCACCATCAGCATCAGGAAATCCTGCATATCCAGGGTGGTGTTATTTTTGCGGCTGGTGCTGTTGATGGCTTCGTTCGTCTTGTTCTGGCCTACCGTCAACATCCCCAGATCCGCCATATAACTGCTCATCCGGTTGTTTCTCTCCTTTCAAAAAACAGTCTTTGAGGCAAAGGGCCCGTTAGCGCCCTTCCACAGGAGCCAGGCCCAAACGCAGCTTTTGCAGGAAATCCTGCCCGTCGTCGTTTTGCTGACGGCGCTGCTGGCGCTGCTGCTGGTTCTGGCCGTTGCGGCCGTCCTCGTTCAGGTGGTTTTGGTTCTGGCCCTCCTGAGGCTGCTGCCGCTGGATCTCCACTTCCACCCCCTGCTGCTCCCTGCCGCTGAGCAGGCTTTGCAGGTTGGCGGCGTGTTTTTCCAGCAGGCCCCGGGTCTCGCTGCTTTCGGCTGTCAAGGCCACCCGCAGGATACCCTCGGCGCTCTGGAAGATTTCCACCTTCACGCTGCCCAGATATTCCGGGTTCAAGTGGATTTCCACCTTGGTCTGTCCCTGGGCCAACGCCTGGTTCAGCGGGCCGGCGATCTGCTGGTTGATATCCGCCTTCTGGCTCTGTTCCGGCTGCTGGGCCTCGCCCACCTTGATCGGCGCGGCTTTCACATCCCGAAACACAGGCTCTGCGTTTTGGGGCAGGTCTGGGTTTTCCAGCCCTTCCTCCTCCTCGCCGCCTTGCTGGACCTGAACGGACTCAACGGGCAGGCTCTCGGCCTCCGGGGCGATTTCCGCCTGAACCGGGGTTTCCGAAACCGGCGTCTGCTGGATTTCCAGCGTCTCCTGAGGCTGGGCCTCCGTCGGCTGGAGCAGCTGCTCGGGCTGGATTTCCGCCTCCGGCAGAGCTTCCGCCGTTTGCTGCATATCGATCTGCTGACCGGGCGTCTGTTGGAATTCCGGGGAAACCAGGTTGTCCCCCTCCAGCGCCGCCGTCTGCAAAACGACCGGGGCCGACTCGGCCTGCTGAACAGGGGTTTGGAGCTGCATCAGGTAAGCGTTGGCCGCGTCGGCGGGCATAAGGCCCGTTTCCACCAGCCGCTTGACCATGGCGTGCCCGTCCTCCTCCTGAGGCTGCTGGGCCGCCGGCTGCTCCGGCTGTTCCGTCTCCTCGGGCTTTTGGTTTTTGGGCTGCTCCTTTGGGGTTTCGGCCTTTTCAGGCTGGCTCTTCTGCTCCAGCATCTTCTGGAAATCGTCTTCGGCGCCCTGGGCCTTTTTGCCCCCGACCTGGGGAACCTGGCTCTGAGCGGCCATGACCTGCATCATCGCCATCATCCCGCTTTGGATTTGATCTGTCATCTCTCTCACCTCCTTTCAATGAACTGTGAATCTATTTCCAAACGGCGGTTTACCGCCGATATGGACTGGGGATACTACAATATATGACGATCCGGTTTTATGCGCCTGCGGCGCTGGTTCTGGCCCGGCTGACCAGTTCGTCTATCATGGCCTCTTCGCTCTTCTGAACGGCCTTTTGATATTCGTCCAGCTTCTTTTCCTTGAGCTTTTCCAGCGACGAAGTTTCTTTTTTGGCTTCGATCATCTGGGCCCGTTTTTCTTCTTCTATTTTTTTCAGCTCTTCCAGCCTGTCTTGTTCTCGCTGGATGCGCATTTCCTGAGCCCGCAGGCCGGTTTGATAAACCGCGGCCTCGCCGATGGTCAGGCCCTCTTCCTTGCGCCGCCGGTATTCCAGGTTATAATCCCGGTAGCGTTGCTCTTCCCCGTCCACAACCCGCTCCTGCTCCCGCACCTGGGCCAGGGCGGCGCCGTGTTCGGCCTTGGCCGCGTCCAGCGCCTGCTTTTTGTAAGCGAGCACGGTGTCCAGGGAAAATCTGAATTTTTTCATGGTAACCGCCCCCTTCTGCTTTTCCTTTCCAAAGCCGTTTCCGGCTTTTTGCCTGTTGTCAAGGGTTTTTGCAAAAAACCGCCTGTTTTTATTTCAAAAGCTTCTCCATTTGAGATAAACACTCCTCATAGGAAAAGGCCTCGTTGATATCCTGAGTCAAAAAGCCGTTCACCGCGTCGATTTTAGACAAGGCGAAATCCAGCTTTCGGTTTGTGCCCGGCTTATAGGCACCGATGGCCACCAGATCCGCGTTTTTCTCATAATCGCTCATAATATCCCGAATACGGGAGGCCAGCTGCCGGTGTTCCGGCGAGACGATCTCCACCATCAGGCGGGAAATGCTGGCGCTGACGTCGATGGCCGGATAATGGTTGCTGTTGGCCAGCTGGCGAGACAGCACGATATGTCCGTCCAAAATACCGCGGACTGTATCCGCGATGGGCTCGTTGGTGTCGTCGCCTTCCACCAGCACGGTATAGACCCCGGTGATGGAGCCCCGGCTGAAATTGCCGCTGCGCTCCAGCAGCTTGGGCA
>CAJUIK010000056.1 GCA_910585875.1 uncultured Eubacteriales bacterium
GGTTTGAGCAACACGCAAACCAGAGGGGACTATAGAACAACAAAGAAAAATCTGCCTTTTTGATTGGCTGCGGAGGGTGGAAGGATGAAAAAATTACTGCTGCTTTATAATCCACGGTCTGGGCGGGCCCATATTGCCAAAAACCTGGATTTGATTTTGCAGCGATTTTGCAAAGCGGGCTACGAGACCATTGTGTATCCCATGATCGAGGGCCTGGGCGCCCGGGAAGTATTGGAAAGCCGGGGAGTGGAGGGCATTGACCTGGCGGTGTGCTGCGGAGGAGACGGCACCCTGCATCACGCCGTCAACGGTCTGCTGCGCTGGCCCAACCCGCCGGCGCTGGGCTACCTGCCGGCGGGCAGCACCAATGATTTCGCCGCCTCCCTGGAGCTGCCCAAAACCCTGGAAGGGGCGCTGGACGCCATCATAGAAGGGCAGGGCAAAGCCCTGGACGTGGGCGATTTTGGAGGCGAGCTTTTCAACTATGTGGCGGCGTTCGGCGCTTTTGCCTCGGTGTCCTATTCCACCGCCCAGGGCGCCAAAAACTCCATGGGCCATCTGGCCTATATCATCGAAGGGGTGAAAAACCTGCCCATCGGCCAGCGTTATCCGGCCCGCGTGGAAGTCAACGGCCAGACGCTGGAAGACGATTATATTTTCGGCAGCGTCTGCAACACCAATTATATCGGCGGATTTTCCATGGGCGCCGCCGCCGCTCTGGACGACGGCCAGTTTGAGCTGCTGCTCATTCGAGCGCCCCAATCCGTGTTGGAGCTGAACAACTTGGCGGGCAAGCTGCTGGCCCGGGACTTTGACAACGAATTTATCACCATGATGCACGCCGACCGGGTGAAATTTACCTTCCCCCAGCCTACAGCTTGGGCGCTGGACGGCGAATTCGGCGGCGAAACCCAGGAGATTGAAATCGTCGTGCGCCCCAAAGCGCTGAAAATGAAACTGTAAGCCGGCGCCGCAAAGGGCGCCTGACGGCCGAGAAACAGACAAAAGGTTGTTTGGTGAACGAGGCAGACCGCAAATTTATGAAAAGAGCAAGGCCAACCGTTTCGGTCGGCCTTGCTCTTCTTTTATATCGCCGTGGGATGAAAAGAATGAGCAGGGCTCCGCCCCAATCAGCGATTTTCTGGGGCCGCCGGCATCTGCCATGCCTCGTGGTCGGTATGCAGCAGACAGTGGGCTTTTTCCGAAAGGGGATGGCCCAAGTAATCGTGGTAGAGTTTTTGCACAGAGGGATTTTCATGGGAGAAGCGCAGGGGCGCGGCTTCGTCCAGAGCGTAGAGCTTTTTGCCCCGGCTTTCCGCCAGCTCCTGGCCGTCGTGGATGGGCTGTCCGCCGCCGCCGGCGCAGCCGCCGGGGCAGGCCATCACTTCCACAAAATCATACTGGACCTGGCCCCGCCGCAGAGCCTCTATCAAACGCCGAGCGGCGCCCAGGCCGTGGACCACGGCCACCCGAAGAACCGTTCCTTGGATTTCAAAGGAGGCTTCTTTCCAGCCGTCCATGCCTCGCACGTCCCGGAAAGCGTCGGGGGCAGGATTCTGGCCGGCGACCAGGAAATAGGCGCTGCGCAGAGCGGCCTCCATCACGCCGCCGGTGGCGCCGAAAATCACGCCGGCGCCGGTGGCCTCGCCCAGCGGCTGATCAAATTCTTCCTCGGGCAGCAGCTCGGGGCGGATGTGCTCGGCCCGGAGCATCCGCGCCATTTCCCGGGTCGTCAGCGAAAGGTCTACGTCCTGCCCTGCGCCGGCGTCCGCCATGGTGGGCAGAGCGCATTCCTGTTTTTTGGCCAGACAGGGCATGACGGACAGGCAGAAAATCTTTTCCGCCGGCACGCCCAGCTGTTGGGCGTAATAGGTCTTAGTCACAGCGCCAAACATCTGCTGAGGGGATTTGGCGGTGGAAAGCTGGCTTGTCATATCGGGATACTGGGACTTCAGGAACCGGACCCAGCCCGGGCAGCAGGAGGTGAACATAGGCGCTTTGTGGGCCGCCGGGCGTTTCAGATGCTCCAGAAACTCGCTGCCCTCTTCCATAATGGTCAAGTCGGCGGCAAAATCGGTGTCGAACACATAGTCGAAGCCGATGCGCCGCAGGGCGGCTACCATCCGGCCCACTGTGGCCTGGCTGTCGTCTAGGCCCAGGTATTCGCCCCAGGCGGCCCGGACGGCGGGCGCCACCTGGACTACGGTGATTTTGTCGGGGTCGGCCAAGGCGTCGAAGACCTTTTGGGTGTCGTCCCGCTCCCGCAGGGCGCCCACTGGGCAATGGGTGATGCACTGGCCGCACAGGGCGCAGTCCGCCTCTTTGATTTTCCGGTTCAGAGAAACGTCCACCGTGGTGCGGGAGCCGGTGGCCGCCACGTCCCAGATGCGCAGCCCTTGGACCTTGTCGCAGATTTGGATACAGCGCATACATTTGACGCACTTGGAGGCGTCCCGAATCAGCGGGAAGCTCTTGTCCCAGCGGAAGGGGGGGATTTTCTTTTCAAAGGGGACGTCCAGGATATTCAGGTCGTTGGCAATGGTTTGCAAAGAGCAGTTGCCGCTGCGGACGCAGGAGGCGCATTGGGCGTTGTGCTGGGAAAGCAGCAGCTCCACGTTGATGCGCCGGGTTTCCCGGACCTTGGGGCTGTTGGTCAGCACTTCCATCCCCTCTTCCACCGCGTTGTTGCAGGCTGTGACGAGTTTGTCCATGCCGGCCAGCTCCACAACGCACACCCGGCAGGCGCCGATATCGTTGATATCCCGCAGATAGCACAGGCTGGGGATCTGCACCCCCGCCGCCCGGGCCGCGTCCAGAATGGAGGTCCCTTCGGATACGGATACCGGGATTTTGTCGATGGTCAAATTTACCATTGTTTTGTCCTCCCTCCTTTGAAAGCGCCGTAGCCGAAGTGGTCGCAGCGCAGGCAGCGGTGGGCCTCCTGCAAAGCCTCCTGCTCGGTCATGCCGCATTCCAGGATTTCAAAGTCGCGGCAGCGCTCCTGAGCGGGGCGCTCGGTCAGGTTGACTCGGCCGGTGGGGGCCCGGTCGTACAGGGCGGGGGCGGGGATTTCCACGTCGCAGGTAATGGCGTGGTTGAAGCCTAAGTACTCGTCGATATTGGCCGCGGCCACCTTGCCCGCGGCGATGGCCCGGATGACGGTGGCGGGGCCGGTGACGCAGTCGCCGCCGGCGAAGATGCCGTTGAAATTTTCGATGTCGCTGGAGCTCAAAGCTTCGATAGCGCCTCGGTGGATGGGCACGCCGTATTCTTCAAAGGGCTGAGTTTCCACGCCCTGGCCGATGGCCACCACCACGATGTCGCAGGGGATCCGCTTCTCGGGGGCGTCGGCCTTTTGGGGCCGGGGCCGGCCGGAGGAGTCGATGGGGCCCACGATCTGGGGCTGAACCCACAGCGCGACTACGTTTTCATTTTCGTCGGATTCGATGCGCACCGGCGCCTGCAAAGCGGCCAGCTCGCAGCCTTCGGCGATGGCGCCCTGGGTCTCTTCGGGCAGGGCCGTCATATCCGCTTGGCGGCGGCGATAGACGCAGGTGACGCTTTCGGCGCCCAGCCGCTTGGCGGAGCGGGTGCAGTCCATGGCCACGTTGCCGCCGCCGATGACCACCACTCTCTTGCCGGAGAAATCCGGCCGCAGGCCGTCGCCGATGTTGCGCAGCATTTCTACCGCGCTCATGACGCCCCGTTTGTCTTCGCCCTCGATGCCCATCTTTTTATCGCTCTGGGCGCCGATGGCGATGTACATGGCGTCGTATTGCCGGCGTAGCTCCTTCAGGGGGATGTCTACGCCCACCTCCTGGTGGCAGACTTCTACGCCGGTGGAAAGAATGTGCTGGATATCTTCTTCCAGCCGCTGGGCGGGCAGACGGTAGCTGGGGATGCCGTAGGCCAGCATACCGCCCATGCGCTTGCGCTTTTCAAAAACCGTCACCTTGTGGCCCATCAGGGAGAGGAAATAGGCGGCGCTGAGGCCGCCGGGGCCGCCGCCTACCACAGCCACCTTTTTGCCCGTGGCAGGGGCGCAGGGGGGAGGAGGAGCCTCGCCGCAGTGATCCACGGCGTAGAGCTTCAGCGCCCGGATATTGACGCTGTCGTCGATCATGTTCCGGCGGCAGCGGGCTTCGCAGGGGTGTTCGCAAACCATGGCGCAGGAGGTGGGGAAGGGGTTGTCCTTGCGAATCAGCCGCACGGCGTCGGCATACCGCCCTTCGCCCACCAGGGCCACATAGCCCGGGATATCCACGCCGGCCGGGCACAGCGCCACGCAGGGCACAGGCTGATTGAGCTGGAGCAAGCAGCGGCGGTTTACAATGTGTTCCACATAATCGTCCCGGAAACCGATCACGCCCCGCAGCACCATGTCCGCGGCCTCATAGCCGATGGCGCAGTCCGCCGAGTTTTTGATGGCCCGGGCCGTGCGCTCGATCAGGTCGATGGTATCCAGCGTGGCGGCGCCGTCCAGCACGTTTTCCAGCAGCTGGCTTAGCTGGCCCAGGCCCACCCGGCAGGGCGTACACTTGCCGCAGGTTTGGGCGTGGCACATCTTTAGGAAGGACGCCGACATATCCACAGGACACAGCCCCGGAGGGCTGGCCACAATGCGGCGCTCTACATCCCGGTAGAGCCCCTCCACCACCTGTTGGGCGGCGTTGGGGGTGTTGATGTTGAGTCTGCTCACCGATCTTCCTCCTTTGCGGACAAAGCCGCTATCGTCTTGAAACGACAAAATAGGATGAATTTATCCCTTAGCTTTATTATAAAATCAAAAGTATTGCTTGGTCAACCCCCTGAAATACTTTAGCTGATTGAAAAATCAGGGGTTATTTTATAGAAAAAATCTATAAAGCGCCTATGAGGTAAATTTTAGAATGAATGCAAAAATCCCCCCGTTGTTTTCCGGGGGGATTCGGGCGCTGGAAAATTTGAAAAAAGGGGAATTATTTGACGTCGTCCGCCATGGGGTCGTTTTTTGCCGCGTAATAGAAAAACGCGCAGACGGCGCTGAGCCCGAGAGCCGCGGCGGCGAACAGGAAAGGCGTTTTGGGGCTGGAAGAATAGAGGAAGCCGGCGCACAGGGAGCCCACGATGCCGCCCAGGGAACGGGTGGAATTGAAGAATCCCATCACCAGGTTGCTGTCGCTGGTTTTGGCGCCCCGCCGGGCCACCAGGTCCTGAAGCAGGGGAAGGGAGACGGCATAGACGGCATAGACCAGCACGCTGAGGCCCATGAAAGGCCAAGTGGAATCGGCAAACACCACGCCGATTATACCGGCGGTCATCACCGTCAGCACCAGGACGATGGAGCGGCGAACGTTGGTTTTCTTGATCATCCACATACAGATGGTGGCGTTGGCGGCCAGGGAGACAAAGCCGATGACGCCTTTGATCAGGCCGTTGTATTTGGAGGTCAGGCCCAGCGCGTCTTTGATGTAGTAATTGAAGCACTGCTCAAAAGCCACATACCCCAGGTTGCACAGGCAGGCCGCGGCGAACAGCATGGCGAACAGGGCCGTCATGAAATGGCGGCAGGCCATAAAGGCGGCGAAGGGATTGGCCTCCCGGATCAGCCGCCGGGGTTCGATGGGGCCGGCGCCGGCGGGCCGGTCGTCCTGGCAGATCAGGAAAAACAGCACGCCGCCCAGGGCCAGGCAGCCCGCTTGAGCGGCAAAGGTGAGATTGAGGGAAACCTCGCCCAGGAAACCGCCCACAAAATAGCCAAAAGCGCCGCCAACCGTCTGAATTGTGGCAAAAATCGTCAGATTCCGTCCCCGCTCCATGTCGGGGGAGGTGTTGACGATATAGGTGAGAAAACTGGTGAACGCGCCGCCCGTGAACATACCGGCAAAAACACGGGCAAAAATCACCATTCCCTCTGTGCGGGCCATGCCGAAAAGGGCCTGGCCCACGGAATAGCCCAGGCAGCAGATGAGCATGGAATAGCGGCTGGCGATGTAGTTGTTCAGCTTGCCCCAGAAGGGAGACATCAGGAAATAAGAGACCTGCATCACGGCCAGGGCCACGCCGAACATATAGTCGTTGAGATGGTATTCCTGAATCAAGGTGGGCGTCACCGGATGGGCGAAGCTGGCGGCCATATTGAACAGGACGGCCACCACAAAAAACAGGAACATATTGTTGGATTTCTGTTTGGTTTCCATTTTTCTTTCCTCTCCCGGCGGCCGGAGGCTTCAGGCCGCCGATTCAATTCGTTGGTTTCAGGCGGTTACCGCGTGGAATCCGCCAGAGGGTCTTTGGCTTTCGCGTAGACGACGGCAAAAGTCGTGGCCAGCACAAAGGCGCCGGCGGCGAACAAAAAGGGGATTTTGGGGCCGGCGGAATAGAGAAAGCCGGCGCACAGGGAGCCCACGATGCCGCCCAGGGAGCGGGTGGAATTGAAGAATCCCATCACCAGATTGCTGTCGTTGGTTTTGGCCGCTCGCTTGGCCACCAGATCCTGCATCAAAGGGATAGAGACGGCGTTGAAGGCATAGAACGCCACGCTGACAGCCATAAAGGAGCCAGTGGAATCGGCAAAGACCACGCCCAGGCTGGAAAGCATACAGGCGCCGACGACAAAAATCGTGGAGCGACGCACGTTGGTTTTTTTGATCATCCACATACAGACGGTGGAGTTGGCCGCCAAGGCTACCAAGCCGATGAGGCCCTTGATCAGCCCGTTATACCGGGAAGTCAGGCCCAGGGAATCCTTGATGAAATAATTGAAGCACTGCTCGAAGGCGGTATACCCCAGGTTGTGCAGACAGGTGACGCAGAACAGAGCGGCGAACAGAGCCGTCATGAAGTGGCGGCAGGCCACAAAGGCGGCGAAGGGGTTGGCCTCCCGGATCAGCCGCCGGGGTTCGATGGGGCCGGCGCCGGCGGGCCGGTCGTCCCGGCAGATGAAAAAGAAGGCGACGCCGGCCAGAGCCAGGCAAGCCGTCTGGGCGGCGAAAGTGGCGTTGAGGGAAACTTCTCCCAGAAAACCGCCGATAAAATAGCCAAAGGCGCTGGCCACAGCTTGAATTGTGGCAAAAATCGTCAGGTTTTTGCCCCGCTCCGCGTCGGAGGAGGTGTTGACGATGTATGTAAGAAAACTGGTGAAAGCGCCGCCCGTGAACATACCGGCGAAGACCCGGGCAAAAATCAGCATTCCTTCTGTGCGGGCCATGCCGAAAAGAGCCTGGCCCACAGCGTAGCCCAGGCAGCAGATCAACATGGATTTGCGGCTGGCGATATAGCTGTTCAGCTTGCCCCAGAAAGGGGACATCAGGAAATAGGACACCTGCATCACAGCCAGGGCCACGCCAAACATATAATCGCTCAGATGGTATTCCTGAATAAACGTGGGCGTCACCGGGTGGGCGAAATTGGCCGACAGATTGAAGACGACCGCCGCCGCGAAAAACAGGAACATATTGTTGGACTTTGGTTTTGTTTCCATGACTTCCTTCCTTTCGTAGCTATCCCGGGCGCGGAAGGCGCCCGGGAAGCCGATAATTGGAATCTTTTTTGTGTTTCAACACAAGATTCCACAAAAATTCTATTTTATTTTACACGTTAGAGCCAGGTGTAAGTCAAGAGCGGGGCGAAAAAAACTTCAGCAAATTACAGCGGTAAAAAGCCAGAAGCCGCCTCACCACAGCCCCTCCGGCCGGTTCAGCTCATCGGCCAAAGCCGCCGTTCGGCGGCGGTCCGCCCGCAGCAGCTCCTGGGCTTCCGCTATGGAAATCAGGGAGAAGCGAAGGGCGTCGCCAGGGCGGAGCTGGGCCAGCAGCGGCAGGTCGCAGGAGCAGACGGCGGCGATTTTGCCATAGCCGCCGGCGGTCTGCCGGTCGGCCATCATGACGAGAGGTTGGCCGTCCGGCACCTGAATGGAACCCATGGCCACCCCGTCGGACAGGATGTTGCCGTCAAACCCCGGCGCCCGCTGAATGGCCGGCCCCTCCAGCCGGTAGCCCATCCGGTCGCTGCTGGAACCAATGGTATAGACGGAGGCAAGCAGGGTTTCCATACCCTGGTCTGTAAAGCAATCGTTCTGGGGGCCGGCCACAATGCGGACGGCCTGTTCCGGCTGGGGCGGGGGAGGCGGGTCTGCGGCCCGGCGATCCAGGTTGGGCAGCCAGAACTGAGGGCCCCGCAGAGGAAGGCGGTCTCCCGCCTTCAGGGCCCGCCCCTCCAGCCCGCCGAACCCGCCTTTGAGATAGGTGGACCGGCTGCCCATGACGAGGGGCAAATCAAAGCCGCCGTTGACCGCCAGATACCCCCGGAAGCCGGTTTTGGCGGCCCCCAATTCCAGCAAGGCGCCTTTGGGGGCGGAATAGGCCCGGTAAGGCAGAAGGGGAGCGCCGTCCAGCCGGGCGGAAAAATCCCCTCCTGTCAGGGCGAAAGCCGCCGGCGTTTCAAAGCGCAGCGAGGGGCCCAGCGCAGTGATTTCCAGGCAGGCTTCTCCCGGGTCGTTGCCCGCCAGCAGATTGGCCCAGGCCAGGGCCCGCTGGTCCATGGCGCCCGCCGCCGGCACGCCGAATTTCTGGAATCCGAAGCGGCCTTGGTCCTGGACGGCAGTCAACATTCCGGGTTTGAGCACAGTCAGCATCAGCGCCCCCTCCTTTCGATCCGTCGGAAGGTCTCTTCGTCGATGGGAACAAAGCGCACGCGTCCTCCCGCTTTCAGCAGAATGGGCGGCTCCAAAGCCGGGTCAAAAAGACGCAGCGGCGTGCGCCCGATCAGCTGCCAGCCTCCGGGGGATTGGATGGGGTAGACGCCGGTTTGGCTGCCGGCAATGCCGACCGAGCCCGCCGGGATGCTGACGCGGGGCTGACTGCGCCGGGGCGCGGCCAGTTTGGGGTCCATGCCTCCCAAATAGGGGAAGCCGGGGGTGAAACCCAGCATGAAAATGCGGTAGGCCGGGGCGCTGTGCAGGGCGACGATCTGGTCGGGGCTCAGGCCGCAATGGGCGGCTACCTCCTCCAGATCCGGTCCGTATTCCCCGCCGTAGAGCGTGGGGATTTCTGTGACGGCCTCTTCCTGGGCGGCTTGTCCGCCGGCTTGCCGGGCCAAAGGCGCCAGCAGAGCCTGGATTTCGTCGAAATCCAACAGCCAGGGCAGATAGTGGACGGTAGCGGAGCGATAGGTGGGAACCGCCTCCCGGATAGCGGGATGGCCCAGCCCCTCCGCGGCCGCGGCAAAGGCGTGGACGGCGCCGTTGAGGGCTTCGTCTACAACAGAGCCGAATTCCACCGTGACCGCGCTGTCGCCGCAGGGCAAAAAGCGAATATCCGCCATGGCGTCACCTGGCGAAGGCGCCGAAGGAAAGACACTCCACGCCTTCTTCCGCCAGCTTTTTGCGGATGGAGACCACAAAATCCACGGCGCTTTCATTATCTCCATGGACGCACACGCTGTCGCACCGCACGGACAGTTTGCCGCCGTCGATTGTGTCCGCCGTCCCTTCCTTGATCATCTGCATCACCCGAGCCAGGGCCTGGTCGGTATCGTGGATCACGGCGCCGGGCAGGCTGCGGGGCGCCAGAGAGCCGTCGGCGGCGTAGGCCCGGTCCGCGAAAAATTCCCGGGCGAAGGGCACGCCCATCTCGGCGGCGGCCTCCTCCATCTTGCTGCCCGCCAGGGCCAGAATCATCAGCTGGCTGTCGAAATCCCGACAGGCCCGGCACAGGGCCTGGGCCAGGCGGATATCCTTACCCGCCATGTTGTACAAGGCGCCGTGGGCCTTCATGTGCTGCAATTCCAAGCCCTGGGCCCGGGCGAAGGCGTACAGGGCGCCGATTTGGTATTTGACGTAGGCGTAAACCTCGTCGGGCGAGACCTTGATTTCTCGGCGGCCGAAGCCCAGCAGATCCGGGAAGCCCGGGTGGGCGCCGAGGGCGGCGCCATGTCGCTTGGCCAGGGCCGTAGTGCGCTCCATCACCATCGGGTCGCCGCCATGCCAGCCGCAGGCGGCGTTGACCGAGGTTACATGGGGCGCCACGGCTTCGTCCATGCCGATGGTATAGGCCCCGAAGCTCTCGCCCAGGTCGCAGTTCAAATCGATTCTTTTCATCATCAAAAACTCCCCTTTCAGTTCCATCCTGTCCGCGCCCTCCAGGCTTTCGGCCTTCAAGGCTTTTCCTCTGCCAAGCGGCGGACCCGCAATCCAATCTCTTGGGGTTATTCTATCATATTTTGGGGCTGAAAGGAGAAAATTTTTATGGAGGCGTCCCATGAATTTTCCGAGGGGCTATGACAAACGTTAAGCCTGGAGGGCCGGGGGATTGCCTCCGCAATAGAAAAAGGCTCTTGATTTTCCCGGCCAGAGCGGCGCAGAAGCGGCTCAAAGCCGGCGAGCCTGAGAAACGAGGCGGAAGTGATGAAAGAATCCATTCGGAAAGCGCCTGTCCCCCTTTGCGGCGTCGCCCTGGGCATGGCGGCTCTGGGCAACCTGCTGCAAAGCTACTCCCAAGGGCTGCGCTATTCCTGCGGCGCCGTCTCTGGGCTGCTGCTGATCCTCTTTTTGCTCAAGGCGGTTATGTTTCCCCAGATGATTCGGCAGGACATGAAAAACCCTGTCATAGCCAGCGTGGCCCCCGCCTTTCCCATGGCGCTGACGCAGCTCAGCGTCTATCTCCAGCCCTGGCTGGGCCGAGGGTCCTATTATTTGTGGCTGTCCGCTCTGGCGCTCCACGCCGCGCTGACGGTCTATTTCACATGGCGGTTCATCTTCAAGCTGGAAATGACTCAGGTGTTCGCCAGCTATTTTGTCGTCTATGTGGGCGTCGCCGTCGGCGCCGTCACAGCCCCGGCCTATGGCAAAGAGGCTTTGGGCGCCAAGCTGGTCTGGTTTGCCCTGGCCGCTCTGGCGGCGCTGCTGGTTTTGGTGACTCTGCGCTATCTCCGCTTTCCCTGCGTAGAGGAGGCGGCTCAGCCCCTGATCTGCATCTATACGGCGCCGACCAGCCTGTGCATTGTGGGATATGTTCAGTCTGTGAGCCAGAAATCTCAGACGCTGCTGCTCGCTTTGCTGGGCCTTTCCACCGGGCTCTATCTCTTCGCGCTGTTTCAAGCCGCCAAATGCCTCAAGCTGCCCTTTTACCCCAGCTTCGCCTCCTTTACCTTCCCCTTTGTCATCACAGCTATCGCGGCCCGACAGGCCATGGATTGCCTGGCCGCAATAGGCGCGCCTCAACCTTGGCTGCGGCCTCTGGCGCTGGCGGAAACCGCCGTCGCTTGCTTTTTGACTCTTTCTACCCTGGTTCGATTTCTTTGGTTTATCTTCGGAAAAGAAAGGGAAACGGCGCCAAAGAAAGGCGGGCGTTAAAGCCCGCTTTTTTCGTCCGTTCCGGCATTGCCTTTTGCCCGCCAAGGCGATACAATAAAGAAATAAAGAAAAAAGTTTGCCTTGGGAGAGAAAAAGGAGAAGACTATGGTTTCCACACCTTTGCCCCTGGAGGGGGCGCTGAACGTCCGGGATTTGGGCGGATATGAGACGGGCCGGGGGAGAACCCGGAGCCATGTGTTTTTGCGGGCGGACAATCTGGCCCCGCTGACCCAAAAGGATCTGGATTTTTTGCGGGAATACGGCGTGGCCTGCGACGTGGATCTGCGGGCCCAGCTGGAGCGGGACAACAGCCCAGACCCGCTGGAACGCCAGCCTTGGGCGCAATATCACAGCGTGCCCATGTTAGACCAGCTGAATTCCCGGGATTTCGCGGACAAATTTCCAGACACCATGGGCCAGGTCTATCTGGATCTGCTGGAGGGAGGCGGATCTGCCTTTGCCAGGGCGATGACGCTGCTGGCCCAGGCTCAGGGCTGCGCCCTGTTCCACTGTACTGCCGGCAAGGACCGCACCGGGGTGACGGCCATGCTGCTGTTGGATCTGGCCGGCGTCAGCCGACAGGATATCGCCGCCGACTACGCTGTTACCGAACAATACATGAAGGTCGTCTTTGACGCCCAATGCCGCCGGATGGAAATGGACGGAATTTACGGGAAAGAATATCTTTACCGCTCTCAGCCTCAGGATATTTTGCGCGCCTACGACCATATTCATCAGAAATACGGCGGCGCCAGAGGGTATTTGGCCCGCGTCGGCTGCGGGGAAGAGACGATCGCCCGACTGGAGCAAAAGCTGCTGGGGTAGAGCGGGCGGCGGGGAGAATCCTTTCGACAAATCTGCCTTGCAATCCGCTTTGGAAAGGCGTATAATAATCTCAGTATGCCGATAGAACAGAAAGGTGGAACAAATCCCCATGTCTCTTTTGATGGATTTGAAAATACGCGGGCAGTATGGCCT
>CAJUIK010000057.1 GCA_910585875.1 uncultured Eubacteriales bacterium
GTCGGCAGGCCGCAAAGCTCGGAGATAACCCGGCGGCTCCGCCCCTGCCGCTCCCGCAGCCGCCTCAGCCTGTCCGGGAATTTTTCTTCCATCCTCAATCGCTCCCTTCTATCCATAAAAATCCCCGCCGCCTCATATCTGAGACAGCGGGGGAGGGGACGATCTATTTTTGGGATTTCTCGAACTTGATGCCTTGGCGAATCAGCCGTTTGATTTCCGTCTGCTTTGCTTTTCCGTCCAGAGCGGTCAGGATGTCGGCGTCTGTGCCTTTATTCAGCTTCAGGCTGACATGAACCGCCGTTCTTGCGTCATACCGCTCTTTTGCCGTCGTTTTTCCTTCGCTCATCGTTTTGCCTTTGAGGGGGGCGGCTTTCGCCGCCCCGTGTTCCTCAATCCTCCAATGTGTTTTGCAAGTCGGTTAAAAGTTCTTGCAGCATCGCGCGCATCGTTTCAATATCTTCCGCCGCAATCGCTTTCCTTAGGCTGGCGATCACCAGCCGCAAAAATCCGCCGAACTGCTTGTCTGCCTGGCTCATCTTCGCGCCCCCTTTCTTTAGGATGTATTGATTACAACATGGGTATTACCCATTATCAAGAGGTTTCCCGAAAAAATTTTCCTCGCTGTCTCAGTATGAAGCTGTCAAGGTGCTGTCGCATCGATCAGTTCGCTCGCCTCCTTTTCTCCATCTTCCGGGCCCGCGCGGCCAACACGCCGTCGGCCCCGGCGCGGCCTTGTTTTTCCCGCCAAGCGACCTCGGCCTGGCGCAGGTGATTCTCCCGCTCCGCCCGGTAATCCGGGCAGTCTCCATGACACCCGGCCCTCCGCCGCTGGCAATGGTGGCAGCAGCGGATCATGGCCGGGCCTCCTCTCTTCCATACTCCCGGAAATCCGGGCAGCTGCGGAAAATCCGCCGGTTATTGCACCAGCGCTGGAGCCGCCGGATTTCACGGGGCGCGTTGGGCTTGTCGTAGATCATCACATAGGGGTTGTAGCCCAGAGCGCGCAGTGCGTAGATCCGATATAGGTTTTCCTCCATGGAGGTGTCAAAATTGGTCAGCACATACACCGTGCCAAACTTGCCGTGGGGCTTGCGGGCGTCCAGCCGGGCATACAGCCGCAGACCGTCCAGCACCTGTTTCTCCTGCTCCATGAAATCCCAGGCAAAGTGGATCTCTTTGATCCGGGTCTGGTTCAGCAGCCAGACGTTATCCTCGTTCAGCAGGCGGCAATCCAGCCCCTGGGTAAAATCTACCCAGGCCCCGCTGTCTGCGAGCTGCCCCAGCAAGTCCATGTGTTCCCGGCAGGCCAGCAGGTTGGGATCCAGCAGCTTGATGTGCTTCTGCCCGCGGCGCCACTCGGTCAAATCCGCCGCTTTCCGGGACGCCCGTCCCTCTTTCTGAGACACAATGCAAAAAGCGCAGCCGCGAGGGCATCCTCGCGTTAGGAATCCGTAGGCCGTATCCTGGGTAAGCGTTGGGTACAAGGAATAATCTGGGTAGATATGCTCCGCCTCATCCGGCAGGCGGTTGTCCAGGCCGTAGCCTGTCCCGCCTTTGACGATCTCCGCCCCGTTGCACGGCTCCGGCAGATCGGGGCTGTATGTCTCGTCGAACACCTTGCTCATGTAGATTTTGTCATATTGGGAGAACCCGTCCCACCATTCCACTGTATCCCCTTGATCCTTGTGCCAGGCGGACAGCTTCATCAGCGCCAAGTTCGGGAAATGGCGCCCGTCCACGTCGATCAGGCCGATGGTCATCCCTCCGCCCCCTCCAGCATCCGCTCCAGCTCCTTGGGCTCCAGGCCGTAAGCCTGGGCGATCTTGCGCTGGGATTGCCGTTTGGGGCGGTTTTTCCCGGTTTCCCACTGGCGGACGGCGGAGGCCGTCACGTCCATCCGCCAGGCGGCCTCTTCCAGGCTCAGCCCCGCCCGGAGCCTAATTTGCCGCAGGGCCTGTCCCCGGCCGGCGGCCTGCTCCTGCCCCAGCTCCTCCAGCCCCAGCCTCTGCCGCAGCTCGGCCATATCCAGCCCATAAAGCCGGGCCAGCGCCGGGAGGAACTGCGCCCGGGGCTGGTTTTTGCCCTGCTCCCAATTTTTGATTGAAAGCATATGCACCCCCAGCTTCAAGGCGGCCTCCTCCCGGGAAAGCCCCATTCTCCGCCGGGCCTCCGCCAGCCCCCGGCCAGCGCCTGGAGGCATACTCCGGTTTGGCTTGGCGGTCGTTTTTCCCTCTCTGCCCGAGGCCGGGGCCTCTTGCGCGGCCCGAAACGCCAGGTATTTCCCATAGCTCATGCCCCGCTCCCGGGCCTCCCGGTTGATCGCCTCAATACTTCCTTTCACGCTTGATCTCCTCCTCTCCGCCCGGCAGTCCGGCCGGCAGCTTGCTCTGCATCAGCCGCCGCACGGCGTTTGGCAGAGAGTCGAACTCTTTTTCCCGCCGGGTCCTGGCCGTATAGCTGCGGATAAAATTCGATTGCAACACGGTTTCTATTTGGGAATCGTCCAGTTTTTCCCATTCTGCCAGCTGGCCGGGGCTGCCCGCAAGCCGCTGTAAGACGGGGGGCAACGCCTCAAAATTCCGCTCGGCGCTTGTCCGTTCGTCCAATACCCCGTTTATCATTTTGCGGCTGCTGGCGTCCATGGTCGCGCCCCTGATAGCTTTTCTCACCAGCTGCCAGGCTTCCATTTCCGTCATTTCCTGCGGCGTCGTGATATATTGGATTTTCTCGATAACCTCTGCAATGGTCGGCGGGAATTTCTGCGTCGCTATCAGCGCAAGGACGGCGGATTCTACCAGATTGTAGTCGTATTGCTCAAGCATCCGGCGCCACAACTTAATGCTGGCCTCTATGTCCGCGTCGGTTTTGCCCGCGTAATAGCGCGGGTATGCGGTTTGAAACGCCATCATGATCTTTGCGGTTTCAACGTTTGTCATAACTCTCCATCCCCCTCGCCCTCTGCCGCTATCCGTTGCAGATATCGCGCAAATGAGTTTGTTGTCTCCGGCATCCCCTGGTCCTGCCGCTGGCGGCGCTGCTGCGGCGCGTTCTTGATCTTGTCCCAGATGATACCCTGATAGTTCGCCGCCATGCACTCGCTAATCAGGTTCATTACCGCCTCTTCCCCGTGTTGGTTCGCTCGGTTCTGGATAGTTGTCAGCAGGGATTTCAATCCCGTGGGCTTGTATTGCTCCCTGCGTTCCTTCTTGTATTGCAGCCAGTCTCTCACCCGTTCTCTCATTGCCTCTGAAAAACCAGCTTCCGAAAGCCCTGGCCAATCGTCGTCTGGCGTTTTACTATCTGGTTTACTAACTGTGTTTATAACTGTTATTGTAGATTTGCCCTTTTGGGCGCATCCATTTGCCCGCTGGGGAAAATCCATTTGCCCTTTTCGGTCAACGTATACCACATGGTTCTGTCATAGGTGGAGTCGTTAAAATTGCCTTTGAAAATCAGCCCGGCGTCCTCCAATTTTTGAAGCGCGTTCCTGATTTTTTTAGCGCTCATATAGGGGAACAAGGCAGAAAACGCTTTTATGCTGTTGTATGTCCAATACAAGCCGTCGTGAAAATGCCTGTCGTTTGCTTCGTTCTTTTGAATCCAGAAATCGAAATAATTCAGCAAAATTGCCTCTTCAACGCCGTATTTTGCGGCGATATCGATGTCAAATGTATGCTGCATAACCCCATCCCTTTTAAAACGGCAATTTATCGTCAAATGGCGTCAAATCGTCGTCGTTTTCCATCTCCCCCTCGAAGGGGACCAGCTCCGGGCCTTCCTTCTTTTTCTCCCCGAAGGTGATGTCTTCCGCCACCACCTTGACGGCGGAGCGGTTGTTTCCATGATCGTCCTGCCAGCGCTGCTGTTCCAGCCGGCCCCGCAGGCCGATCAGCGCCCCCTTTTGCAGATAAGTCGCGGCCAGCTCCCCGGTTTTGCGCCAGGCGACCACTTCAAAAAAGTCCGTCCGCTTGTTTTCTCCAAACCCGTTGTCCACCGCCAGCCCAAAGGTGGCGAAGCTCACGCCGCTCTGGGTGGTCTTCAGCTCCGGCTCCCGGGTCAATCGCCCCATCAAAGCCACTGTATTCAGCATAAAATTTCAATCCTCCAAATAATTCTTGCCCATCAATTCCATCCATTTTTCATGCCCGTATCTTGCCTCAAATTCCCTTTGCGCCGCCTGCTTCAGCTGCAAATCCAGCTCGCGGTTGAAATGCACCCCATGGCCGCTCATATTGTGCCATTCCGGGGCCAGCCAGACCCAGAGGCCGTAGCGGTCGGACAGGCCCCGCCGTCCGCCGCCGAAGATGTGATGCCGATGCAGCGGGCCGGTCTGCCCCGTCGCATAGCAGGCTTTTTCAGTTTGCAGAATGCTTTTTCCCATGCCAGCCCTCCTTCAATCGCGCCAGTTGCTCTGGCGTCATGGTTTCCACTCCCTGGGCTTTGCACTCCTGGACAACCAGGTCGATCAGCCGGCCCATCTGGGCGCTGTCGTAGTCGCTGGAGCCGGTGTAAAACAGCAGGGAGACGAAGCCCTCATAGGGGCAGGGCAGCTCCTCCGTCACCCAGCCGATTCCGTTGCGCTCCCAGCCCCGGCGCAGCTCCGGCGCGGCCTGCTCCGTCACCGTGACGGCCGTGCAGTTGCCGCCCACGTCCGGGATCAGCCGCCGGTAAATCTCGGTTTTGGGGATCCCCAGCTTGCCGCTCAGCTTGTCCAGCAAAGCCCAGCAATAGGCGTTGGCGTCCAGGCTGCGGCGGGGGCGGAACCGTTTCAGCTCCGCCTGGTAAACCCCCGCCTCTTTGCTTTCCAAGAATGCTTTTGCCGACCTTTCGCACTCCGGCAGCGCCCGCAGCATCAGCCAATTTTGCCCGCCGAAAAACCCAAATTCCGCCTGGTCGAATCGTATCATTGCCCCGTCTCCTGTTTGGCGTATGCCTTGGCCTTCAGCGCGCAGTCCCAGCAGAGGGGATGGCCGTAATTCTTCTGGCTCAGCCGGGCGATCTCCGCGGCGGTAAAGGTTTCGCCGCCCGCCGTCTGCACGTCCTTGATGTTTTTGCCGCAGCTGAAACAGACCAGCCCGGCAGGGGGCGGGGTCTGGCTATTCGCCGGAGGGGCCTCGCCGTCCCCCTGGCCTCCGTCGTATTTGCTCCGGTCCTTGGCGTAATAGACGTCCGCCCCGATGCCCAGGGCCTTGCAGGCCACGCTGATGGCGTCGGTGAGGGCCATTTTCAGGCATTCGTCGTTCATGTGCATCCCGCTTTTTTCCTGGACGGCAAAGGCGCTGCCGCCGACGCCCGGGATCTCCTGGCCCCATTCGCCCTCGATTTTCACCTGCAAGGCGATTTCCACAAATGCGGCGATTTCCTTGGTGGGCGCTTCCTCCAAACGCTGGCTCACAATCCGGTATTTCCACCCCACGCCGCAGGGGCCAAACAGCTCCGTCAGCTTCTTGATCCGCCACATGGGGTTGATGTCCGTCATCCCCTTCAGCCGGCCCGCCTTGATCTCCTTCTGCGCCTCCCGGGGAACCTGTCGCCCCTGGTTGTAAATGTATAAGTTGTCTGTCGCCATAGCTGTATGCCTCCATATATCCTCATTTAATTTGCAGACTCCGGGTTTCTTCCAGCCTTGCGCCTTCCAAATGGTCTCCCAGCTGGATCAGCTTGCGGATCATGGTCTTGTCCGCCTCGATTTTCACCTTGCGGCAAACCTCCGGCAGGGCCTCTATATTGTCCACAACCACCGCCGAGCTCTTCCGCCAGGAGAGGGCCGCCCGGGGCGTTTCCAATCGATCTTTTCCAGCGGCGCTCATCCAATCCGCCAGATACTCCCTCAGCCGCTCCGCCTTGGCCTCCAGCGCCTTCCGGCGCTTTTGCAGCCCCTCCTGTTCCGCCTTGATGGCCGCCGCCCGGGCGTTCAGCTCCTTGATATAACATCCGACGGCCTCGCACTTTTCGTCAAACTGCCCGTTCAGCCGGGCCACGGCCTCGCCGCCTATGATCTCCCCCGTCTCCGGGTCGATCTCCATCCCCTCCAACGCCTCTAAGTACTGCCGGCCGATTTCGTATAGGGTCATTTCCACAGTACCTCTTCTGGCGCAACATCTCGGGTGCAACGGTCGCAGCCTACGATTTCTTTTGTCCAGGTGTTTTCGACCAAGGCCTCGCATTCCCGCTTGCAAACCGGGCAAATCAACATCGTCTCCTGATGGTTCGGGCACCCGTCCGGGCACTCGTGAAATCCGCAAATCGCGCACATAATTGTCAATTACCTCCTATTTCAAAAGCAGCCCCTTCGGCCTGGTATCGCTCCATCCTGCCCACGGTTTCCCGGCTGTACTCTGTGGAAAAAATCCCCTTGTCCCACAGCCGTTTCGCCCCTGTGGGGCCCAGGTTGTACCGCATCAGGGCCCGATGAATATCGCCGTCGCACTCTTCCAAATGCTGGCCCAAAAGATATAGCCCGGCGGCGGCGTTTTGCCGGGGCTCCAAAAAATCCTCCACGCCCAATTCCTCCTGCAGCCAGCCGTGGTTGCGCCGGTTGATCTGCATCAGCCCATAGTCCCCCGTGGGGGAGATTGCCGCCGGGTCGAAGCCGCTCTCCTGCTCCATCACCGCCCAAACCAGCGCCTCCGGAACCCCCCGCTGCTCCGCCTCGGCCAAAATGGAAGCCCGCGTCTCCCAGGGCAGCGGGACGCTGTTCCCAAGCCGGGCCGAAAGGCTTGCCGCCCCCGCCTGGGCCGTCAGCGGCGGCGCCTCCGGCAGCTGGGACGTCCCGCCAGATCCGGCGGCGACCGCCGGCCCGGTCAACGCCGCAGCCAACAGCAAGACGGCAGCCCGGCGGCTCAAATCCATTTTCATAATTGCTTCATCCTTCCTACTCGATAAACCACCCAAATTCCCGCCCCAGCAGCTCGATTACAATGAAAACCGCCGCAAAGGCCCCCGCAGCCAGGGCGAACCGCCCGCTCTCCACCAGCGCCGACGCCAGCAGCATGGCCGTCAGAAACCCAGCCGCCGCGCCCGTCAGCCAAACCTGACGCCAAACCCGCCGCAGGGCTTGTCTCATACCTTTCCTTCCTCCTCATAATTCTCGCAGGGCTGCTGCAGCGCCCCGCGCTGGCAGTCATGCAGCAAGCAGTTGCCTGTGGGCAACTGGGCCATTGCTTTCACATTCCCCCGGTTTTCCCGGTAATAGGCCTCATACCAGATGCAGTTGACGCAGGCCCGCACTCCCTGGTCCACATAGATCGCCTTGCTCCGCTTATGGATGCAATAATTCTCCACCTTTGCCGTCATCGCCATTTGTCCGCTCCTCCTTGCCTTTTTGTTCGTGCCGTGATATCCTTTACCCGAATAGTTTTTTGAAGTCCTGGTAAGACTTCACGCCCAGAGCGTCCGCAATTCGGATTGCCACATCCGATTTCGGCTTGCGCCCTGCCTCATAGTTCTGGTATGCCCGTTCTTGGATCCCGGCCTTTTTCGCAACTTCCACTTGCGTGAGGCCGGCTTTCATGCGGACTTGTATCAAATTTTCGTTTCTCATCACCCACTCGCTTTCTGGATTGAACACGAACAACTCACCGTGTTCCGCCCCTATAATATCACGAACAAATCAACGTGTCAAGGAGGGATTTTTTTGGATTTTAAAGAACACTTGAAAAAGGTAAGGAAGGACTTGAAGTACACACAAAAACAAGTTGCTATGGGCATTGGAATCACTGAAAGAAACTACCAAGATTGGGAATATGGCAGAAATAAACCTGGGTTTGATTCTCTCATCGCCCTGGCCGATTTCTTCGACGTGTCGCTGGACTACCTTGTCGGCAGGTCAGACACTGCGGAAAGGAGATGAGACGAATGCAATATTTTACTTTAGTTTACAAAACTGTCAATTGTCCGATGTGGGAAGACAACATTCAAATTACTGCAAAATACAGGTATCTCGAAGATAGCGAAAATCCATATTTGGCCCGATTTGTTGGCGCAACATGTGAAGTGATTGAAAACGCAAAGCTACCTGAGCGCAAAAAAGATAAACGATTGGGTCTCTACCGCTTTTGCAGAATACACAATTGCCCACATCTCCGAAATTTCCAAGACACCATAGATGTTAGATTGAATCATCAGAAATTGTAGTTTTTCGTTGCTCTATCTGAAGCTCGAGATCCTTTGCTTGAAGCAACGCCAAATGAATCTGTTTGGAAAGCTCGTCAATCTTGCCCATTGACGGATTTTCTTTTTCCATCTCTGACCTAAGCGTCGCTGTGTCGTAGTAAGCTGAGCGGATAAATCCTTCAAGAATAGAGATATTGACGATCCTCTCACTGATGTACTCCAAATTGTTTCACCTCCCTTGCCCGGCCTCCTCGGGGATTGGCCGCCCGGCGACAATGGCCTTGACGTCCTGATATTCCATGCCCATCTCCAGCAGGACGGCGATCTGATATTGCCGCTTGGTCACGGCGGCGATCTCGCCGGCTGTCATGTAATCCGCCGCCACGGCTTTTTTCGGCGCGCCCCGCTCTTTGCGCAGCTGGGCGGCGTTTCTGCCCACGCTGGATTTATAGGCCAGATCGGTATATTTTTTGTAAGCCCATTTGTCGCCTCCCTCCGACGCCTGGATCACGTCTGTCAGCTCCTGGCGAATGGGCTTGAGGGCGGCCCGGTTGACCTGCCGCTGGATCAGCTCCCGCCGCATGGCGTAAAACTGCCGGACAAGCTCCTTTTTGAAGGCAACTACCACTGGGGTATTCTTCAGCAGCGTCATAAGAAAAGTAGCCTGCTCCTCGTTGAGCTTGATAATTTCCTCCGGCCGGCCTCCGGTACTTTCGGCCTGATATGAGGCAGAAAGTCCAAAGCTGTCAACGTCCGCTTGGTGCTTGCGAATGGCGACCTTGATCTTCCGATGCTCAATTCCCGTCATATCCGCAATTACCCTCGATGTAGTGAACGGAACCGCGTCAATCTTATTGGGCTCCAGAAATACAAGCTCCGTCATTCTCGATTCGCCTCCTCCAATCCATCCCTGGCCGCCTCGCCCTGGTAGGGCCTGTCCCAGCAGGCGACGCAGTGTTTGTCCAGGGCGCCGCAGCCTGCCGGGTTCCGGGGCGCTTCTGGGAAATAGAAGTCCGGGCATCCGGCGATCCGGGCGGGCAGCTCCAGATCATAAGCCGCCGGGTCCAGCCGAAGCGCCGCCTGCCTGTACGTCGCCCGGCCGGCGCCGGGAGGCGTACTCCGTTCCAGCCCGGCCGGTTTGTCTGCTTCTGCGCCCGCCGCCGGGGCCCTTGCAGCATGGCCGAGGCTGTCGAGCGCGTCGGCCCCTTTGCCCTCCCCGCTCATACGAGCCTGCCCGTCGGCGCTTGCCGACAGATCGTCAATGTGGCAGCCATAGCAGCCGGCCAAATCCACCAGACGGCCGGGCCGGGGCTGCCGCAGGCCCTTTTCCCAATCCAGCAGCGTGGCCGGGCTGACTCCCAAAGCCTCCGCCGCCTGCCGCCGGGTCAGCCCCCGGTTCCTCCGAGCCTGAATCAAAGCCCATGGCGATATGTTCATCTTCATTCCTCCTTTTCTTGCTTTTTGCACAGTGGCCCATGCTGTCCAGCGCTCAAGCCCTCAGCCGCCATCCGCCCGCGCGAGCCCGCCGACTATAGAAGAGGGCGCAAGGCTTCCAGCAGCTCGTCGATGGGGATTTCCATGGCCCGACGCATCCCCTCCAGCTCCTCCAGGCGGAATTGACCGGGCTTGTTTTTCCGGTTGGCCAAGGTGCTTTTGCCCAGCCGGGCCGCCTGGGCCAGCTGGGGCTCCGGCGTGCCGCTGATGGTCTGATATTTTTTGATCACCCCTCGGAACACATCTTCCGCCAACTCCCGGCTGTTCTTTTTCAGCTTCGGCATTCGCTTTTCCTCCTTTTTCAAATATCCTGCCTAATTCTGCCGGTCTAAGCCCTCGACCAAGCCGTGCAGAATCTCAGCCCGCTGCCGGTGCTTGTCCCATTCCGCCTCCAGCCCCTTCCTGGGGCAGTTCAGCAGCCAATTCCCACTCGTCTCGAAAACCCGCTGCATTTCCTCTTCGTAAAGCTCGCGTAAGCACTCTTGAATTGTCATTTGCCTTGCCTCCTCTGATCTGATCCGACTTGAATATCCTGGGGCTCCCAGGAATAGGCCAGCTGATGGACCTGCTGAAAGGCCCCGTTGAGCTTCATAAAAAGCTCAAAACTCAGCTGGTTGATCTCCGTGGAGATCTTGCCCGCCTGCAAAATCGCCTCGATCAGTTCCGCCAGCTTGTCTTGTTCCACTGTGATTTTCATCCGTTGCGTCTCCTTTTTTTACGTCAATGGGCCGAAATTGGCTCAAGGTTCAATTTCTGCTTGTCCTTTTTCCAACGGGACGACGTATGGGTCTCCCGTCAATACCGTTGCCGCCTTCCCAGCCCCGTGGTACAATGGACGGCTTACGCCAATTTGTCATAGACTTTGGTTGTGAACTCGCAAAACAGCAATTAGGATTGTAATCTTTTTTTCACCGCAAAGAGCCTATAACCGGGGCACTGATCCTGCCCGCAGTTGTACGGCTCTTTTTTTATCCAGCAATCGCAGACCTCTCGAAGCTTTTTGCCGCACTTGCTGCAGAAATTCGCCTGCTCGCTGTTTTGAAACCCGCAAGACTTGCATTGCAAGGGGCCTCCCCTCCTTTCCTTCACATTCCTGGCTGGCATTCCGCCAGCAAATCCGCAATCTCCACGCCAAGGGCTTCTGAGATTCTAAATAAGTCACAGGCCCTGATGATTTTTCGATCATTCAGCATAGCGCTGAATTGTTGCTCTGAGAAACCAGCCCGGTTGGCAACTGATTTCTGCAATAGCCCCTTTTCCACAATTTTTTTGCGGATACCAACAGCAATAGGGTCAGGGGTTTTTATTTTCTGCATTTTGCTTCCTCCCTTCGATTCTCAGTATTTCTTGACTCGATCGTATGGTATCACAGTATAACTGTTCTGTCAATATAAATTTCTCAGTTTTTCTGTATTTGCGTGTTGACGGTGGTATAGAACTATTGTATAATCGATATCGTGAAAGGAGGCGTTTTCTGTATGAGCGTCGGTTCGAGGATGAAGGAACGCCGCGAAAGCCTTGGAATGACTCAAGTACAGCTGGCAGAGCTGCTGGGGGTCACAAAAGGAGCTGTTGGGAACTATGAAACGGATGCAAATTCTCCCAAAGCGAGTATCTTATACAAGGTTTTCGAGGCTTTGAAATGCGACGCTAATTATCTATTTCAAGATGAAATTCGAGAGCGTAGAGAACACGCTGCGTCCCCACAGGAAATGGAGCGCCTGGTAAAAAAATACCGCGTCTTAGCCCCGGAGTGGAAAGAAGCGGTGGACGATGTTTTGGAAATTGGCTATCGGGTCTATGAAGAACGGCAATCCGCCCTCCAGGCCCAGCGTGCCAAGCTCCAACAGTCCACAGAGGAAATATCGGAAGAGATAATGCCGGAAATCCTGTTTTTTGTGCCAGAGTACCAGCTGCCCATTAGCGCCGGCCCAGGCGAAGAGGCCGGATTGGAAGCGCCAGAGGATCTGCGGCTGGTCCGTCAGCCGCCCAGGGGCACTTCCTATGTAGCGCGGGTTCATGGAGATAGCATGGAACCCACTTACCACGACGGCGACCGGGTTTTCGTCCATGCCACCACAGAAATTCTCCCTGGGCAGATCGGCGTCTTTCTGATGGACGGCCAGCAATGGATCAAGGAGCTGGGAGATCATAAGCTGATTTCCCACAACATCGAATATGCCCCGATCCCCATGCGGGACGATATCCGGTGCCAGGGCCTTGTGTTGGGCCCTTGCGATTCTTCCTATTTCCGCCGCCGATAAAGTGAAAACGCCCCGGCGCGGAAAACCGCGTCAGGGCGTTAGGGCGGGGTGGAAAGGGAAAAAAGAAAAGAGGAAGTTCAAGAGAGATGGGAAGAAAGATTGGATTTGGTTTTTTGGCCTTCCATATGGGCGC
>CAJUIK010000058.1 GCA_910585875.1 uncultured Eubacteriales bacterium
CACCTGTTCCCATCTCGAACACAGAAGTTAAGCTCACGAGTGCCGAAAATACTTGACTGGCGACGGCCTGGGAAAATAGGTCGGCGCTTACACAAAAAGGAGACAAGATTTCTTGTCTCCTTTTTGCTTTTTGAAATTGTCAAGGCCAAATTCTAACGAGAGGGCTGAATAGGACGGCATATTGCGTAGGCTTGTTAGCCGCTGCGCTTATAGGGCTGCAAAAATTGATAAATCCGTTGGTTGAAATCCGGCGCTTCTTCATAGGAGGCATGGCCTAAATTGGGATATAAATAAATTTGGCAGCAGAGCTGCCGGGCCAATTCTTCCGAGGCCTGCTTTGTGACGACTGCGTCCTGCCCGCCGCCCACGACGAAGGCGGGGCAGTTGATTTTAGAAAGCTCCGGATAGACGTTGCAGGTTAGACAGCTGTTTGCGAGAGCCATAAAGCGTCGCAAATCTTTTGGAATTCCCACTCTTGAAAGCAGAGGGAGCAATGGCCGATATTTCTTTTGATAGGCCGGCGAATATAATTTTTCAACAACGTCGGCTGCCAGAGCGCGTCTTTCATTTTGCTTGGCCAGTTGAATCCATCTGCCAACGACGGAGTTAATGGTCTTGTTTGGTTGGGAAGCCGTGACGCATAGCGCTATTTTATGCACGAGATGCGGATGGTCGACGGCCAAATATTGGGAGATCATACCGCCCAAAGAAACGCCCACGATATCAGCGTCGCGGAGCCGGAGCTGCTCCATAGCGGCGGCGGCGTCCTCCGATAGATCTCTGACGGTATATCCCTCGGGAATGGAGTTTCTTTTGTCCAAGACGTATACAGTATAGTCTTTTGCAAACAGACGGTATTGATAAGCCAGCGGAAAAGCGGCGCTTTTTACGCCTTGAAAACTCAGACCCGGCAGCAGAACCAGCGGGTGATCTCCCGCTCCAAAGCGGATGCAATCCATCCTATCGCCTTTGACGGTTAACGTCAATTTTTTCATCGTTCTTCTCCGTTTCGTTTGATTTTCATAAATTTTCTACTATGATACCATGGAGAGGCGTCTTTTGCAAAGGGCTGATGAGAGCCAAGCGGTGAAAAAAGGCCAAACCTTGTTTTTTCAGTTTTTGGGGGAAATATCCGGTTTTTGAGGTCTTTTCCCGGGAAACTTATTGAAATTGTTACCGTTTAGTAATTGATATTGGAGCGCAAAAGGCATATAATCAAAAGAAGGGGGAATGGACCCTGCGGCGCGTGATAGACGCTCTTGTCTTGCGCCCCGCAGATTCCCTATTTTGTATGATGGAGTGGAGGATGACGCCTCATGTCCGAAGTGAAAAACGCGGCGCCCCAAAAGCAGAAGAGCAGCGGAAAACGCACGGCGAAAAAATCCCGAAAGGGAACGGCCGTCGCGGCTGTGGCCGCCGGCGCTGCGGTCGTGGTCTGCGCGTTTTTGGGCGCTGTGTTATTTGGTTATCAAGAGATTTATCCTGGCGTGACGGTGGACGGCCTGGAAGTGGGCAAACTGGATCGGGAGCAGGTTTTGACGCTATTGCAGCAGGAATACGCCGATAGGCAGCAAGCCTTGGGGCAGGTGTCCATTATCGTCAACGGCGAACAACACGACTTGGATATCAGCAATATGGGCGCAGCCTATAACTTGGAGCAGACGGCGGACAACGCCTGCGCCTATGGCCGCGACGGCAATATTTTTCACAGGGCGGGCCAGGTAGCCGCCGCCTTTTTCGGCGGGGCAGATATCCAGGCCGCCATCGACGTGGACCCTCAGATGGTGGAAAGCCAGATGGACGACGTGGCCGCCCAGGTGAGCCAGCAGGTGGAGCAGCCCAGCTATGTCTTGGAAGGGGACAAGCTGGTGATCGACCGGGGACAGTCCGGCTACGAGGTGGACAAACAGCAACTTTCTCAACTGGTGCTGGAACGGCTGACCCAGGGCTCCAACGAGCCCATTGAATATACCGCGCCGGTGGCGGAGCCCGAACCGGTGGATTTGCAGGCCATTCACGACGAAGTGGCGGGAGAGATGCACAACGCTTATCTGGACCTGGCCAGCGACCCTACGGGCAATACCATCGCCCCTTCTCAGGCCGGCGCGGATTTTGACATTCAGCAGGTTCAGGCTCTTCTGGATTCCAGCGACCAGCGGATCGTGGAGGCTCCGGTGGAGTTTGTGGCGCCTCAGATCACCACGGAGGATTTGCAGAGCAAATTGTTCCGGGATACCCTGGGCAGCTGCACCACAAAATTCAACGCCGGATTGGTTGGGCGCACGACCAACGTGAAGCTGGCGGCCAGCCATATCAACGGCACGATTCTCAACCCTGGCGACGTGTTTTCCTATAACGACGTTGTGGGCCCCCGCACCTATGCCACCGGTTTTAAGGACGCCACTGTCTTCGCCAACGGCGGCGCGGAAGACGGCGTCGGCGGCGGCATTTGCCAAGTGTCTTCCACCCTCTATGTGGCTACGCTGAAAGCGGATATGGAGATTGTGGAGCGACGGAACCACAGCCTGCACGTTACCTATGTGCCCTTGGGCCAGGACGCTACGGTGGCCTATGGCGCGGTGGATTTTCGGTTCCGCAATAATACCGAGTATCCCATCAAAGTGGTGGCGGGAACCAGCGGCTCTTCGCTGACTGTTTCGCTGGTGGGCACCCAGACTCAAAACAAGAAGGTGGAAATCGTCACTCAGACCCTTTCCTCCGACCCATTCCAAACCATTTATGAGGACGACCCCAGCCTGGAGCCGGGGAAGACCAAAACCAAAACCGGCGGATACCCGGGGTACAAGACGGTTTCCTATCGGGTGGTGTATGTGGACGGCAAAGAAGTCAGCCGCACGCTGGAAAACAACAGTACATATAAACGGGTGGACAAAGTGATTTTGAGAGGGCCGGAAAAACCGGCGGAACAGGTTCCTGAGCAGCCGGTTGATCCGCCGGCAGAGAAGCCGGCGGATCCGACGCCTCAGCCCGACCCGGAGCCGCCGGCGGATCCCACGCCGGCCGACCCAACGCCGGAAGAGCCTCCTGTCGAGGCGCCCCCGGCGGAAGAGCCGCCGGCTCAACCGGCGCCGTGACGCGCAATATGTGAGGAAAGAAGGTTCTGCGGATGGCGAAAGACAACCGACAAAAATTGAATAATTTCTATATCCGCAGGATGGCCAAAGGGCTGGCGCAGCAGCGATACGGCGCCTGCCTGGGCGCGATGACCTTTTTGTTTGGCGTGACCCTGGTTTTGAGCCAGCTGCGGGGGTATTATATCCAAGGCGCTACCGGCAGCCTGCGCAGCCTGATTACTGGCCTGCTGATCGCCCTGCTTTCGCTGATCGTCACTGCGCCGGCCCGCATAGGCGCTCGGAGCGTATTTTGCGATATCGCCGCAGGGCGGGAAACCAGGGCGATGAAAGCGCTGGCCGCTTGGTATGGCGACGGCAGACGGCTGAGCAGCTCTATTTTGCTGATGCTGACGCAGACTTTGACGGCTCTGCTGGCGCTAGCGCTGTTTGGCGGCTTGGCGTTGGCCGCCGCCGCCCGGCTCGACCCAGCGTTTTTTGGAGCTTTGCTCTATGGGAATTTGTTTTGGCTGCTTCTGTCCCCTGGCAAGCTGTACCTCTTTCTTTTGGCGGTGGTCGCGCCGGTTTATCTGATTATGGCGCGGTTTGTGCCGGCGTCTTATCTGCTGGCGCAGCATCCCGAAAAAGGAATCTTGACTTGTTTGGCTGAGTCTTTTCAGCTGCTGAAAGGGTTTTATTGGAAATATATCGGTTTGCAGCTGCTTTCGCTGCTGCAGCTTGTGGGCTACGCTCTGATGTCCTCGATTTTCTGTATGATGATTTTCAGGGGAGATATCAATTCCGCCGCGGCCTACGCCGCTATTTTTACAGAAATCACAGCTTATTTCAGCATTATGCCTCAGCTGGGAATCGGTACGGCGCTGTTTATCGCCGATGCGGCGATAAGGTCGGAACCCGGCTTGCCGGAATCGTCCATGGACATAGAATAAAGAAACCAAACGCCTCTGTTTCCATTGGGAAACAGAGGCGTTTTCTTTTCATCGGCCGATCGCTTGGGCTATCCGGGCCAGGTTTTCCGCTGGAGGAGCGGCGCCGTCCAGGGTCAGCAGCGGGCATTGCAGCCGGGTTTGCCACAGGTCGTGCAGGGCTTTGCTGCGCATATCAGGGCCGCCCTGGTCGTATTGAGCGGCCCAGCGCAGAAATTCTTCATGATGTTGGGCCATATCCCCGCCGGGCGCTATCCGAGGGCCGAAGCGCCGGCCTTCCCGCAGGCGCAGCCGCTGGAGGCGCAGTTCCGCAGGCGCTTCCAGCCGGACCGCCAGAGTAAAAAGGGGGATCAGGCCGTCGCCCCAGCCGCACAGCGAACCGGAAACCACAAAATCGCCCTTTTGAGAAACTGCCTGCCGCATCAACTGTAAACGCTGTTCCGGCGGCCGTTTGGCGGTAAAGGGCGGATCTGTGGTCTGCCAGTAAAAATCGTCGCTGTCCAGCTGACGAAAGCCCCACTCCAGGGCCATTTGCCGGCCTAAGCTGGTGGTTCCCGAGCCGGAGGGGCCGAAGATATGGACAATATTCCGAGTCATCAAATAGGGCCTCCTTTCAAAAGAGAGGGAAAGAATTGTTTGACAGGCTGCCCGTTATCCGATATACTGGAAATAGTATACTGGAAAAGCGGACGAAGACAGGAGGAGGAAAGAAGATGGGCAACGGGGAGATTCGCAGCGACGCCAGAATGGAGTTAATACAAAACGGAAAAGGGATTTTGAAAATGGTCGCCCTGTGGACGTTGAGCGTTGGAATTGCAGCCTCAGCAGCGGGCTGGCTGATAGAGCGGTTTTTCCCCGCTTTATCGGCTTCTCGAGATCTTTGGGAGGGGCTGTTGACCGCTGTCTTCAGCCTGATCCTGGCGCCGCTGGAGGCGGGCGCTTTTGAGCAGATCCTGGGGCTGGATCAGGATCGAACGCCTCGAGTCAAGGGCGCTGTGGAATGGGCGGAGCAAAGCGCCAAGCGAAACCGAGCCTGGGCTCTGGGGTTGGCGCTGTTTGTTTTGTGGATGGCCCTCCAGGGGCTGCAAACGCTGGGATATCAAGGAATCGCTCAGTTTTTTGGCCGAGGGCAGAGCCTACGGGCGTTGATGGCAATGGAAGAGGTCCTGCGGCCCCAGGAGTTCGTTTACGGCTGTTTGGCAGTGGATTTGCTGGTTGGTATGTGGGACATATTGGCCTATCCTGCCGTCGCGCTGCTGGCTCTGGATCCAGAACGGCCGGCGCGGGAATGCGTCAAACGGAACTGGGAGATGATTTGCCAAAAACCGGGCCGCTGTTTTGGTATGACCGCTATGACCACGCTGCAAACGGGGGTCTTTACCTTAATCGGAATGTTTTTCTCCATGTTGGTCGGGATGCTTTGCGTGGGCGTTATCCAAGTGCTGATGCAGGGCATTTTGGCGGATTTGCTATCCATGCTGCTGATTGGCGGCGCCACGTTGTTGGTTGTGCTGCTGACAGTAGCCTATCAAATTTTGTGCATGATCGGGCTGACAAAGGCCCTGGAGCGGGAGAAAGAACGGGAATGACGTCCAAGCGAAATAAAACGACCACAAAACAAAAGGGGGTTTCTTTCAAATGACCTATGATTTGCTGATTCAGAACAGCCGAGTGGCAGACGGGACGGGCCAGCCGGCCTATCAGGCGGACGTAGCCGTTTTAGACGGGAAGATCGCCCAGATCGCCCCGTCTATCCCGGCGGACTGCGCCCGCCAGGTTCTCGACGGCCAGGGCCTCGTGACAGCGCCGGGGTTTATCGACATCCACTCCCATTCGGATTCCTATTTCCTTCGGGACGACCGGGGAGAATCTCGGATTTATCAAGGCGTCACCACCGAGCTGGCGGGGCAGTGCGGTTCCACGATCTATCCCTGTCCGGCGGAGCATATGGACCGCATCCGCCAGTTTGCGGGGAAAGAGGTCGAGGAGTACGCCTCGGGTTCTCTGGCGGAATTTCTGGAAAAAGTGAAGCGGGACGGCCGCAAGATGGGGACCAATCTGGCGCCGCTGATCGGCCACGGCGCCTTGCGCTGCGGCGTCATGGGCTATGAGGACAGAAAAGCCTTGCCGGAGGAGCTGGCCCAGATGGAGGCCCTGCTGCGGCGGGATATGGAAGCGGGCGCCTGGGGCCTTTCTTTGGGGTTGGGCTATACCCCCGGCGTCTCCGCCGACGGCCCCGAGTTGCAGGCTCTGGGACAGGTCGTGGCCGATTTTGGCGGTTTGATCACCTCCCATATGCGGGATCAAGGTCTGGGAACGCCGGCCTCCTTGGAAGAGATGTATGAGATTTTTCGCCGGAGCGGCGCTCATGTCCATATCGCCCATTTCAAGGCCAGCGGCAAGGCGGCCTGGGGCAAAGCGCCGGAATTTGTGGAAAACGTCCGCCGCGCTCAGGCGCAGGGCGTCCACGTGACGGCGGACGTCTATCCTTACGCCGCCTCTTCCTCCAACGTCACCAATTCTTTCCCCAAATGGGCCATCCACGGCGGTTTGCAGCGGGCGGTCGCGCTGCTGCAGGACCCGGAACAGCGGGGCGAATTGATGAGCCAGCTGGAGCGGATTTTTGTCACAGAGCAGGACGGCAGATCCCTGTATGTGGTGGACACCGGAGGGATGTATCCGCCGGCGGACGGCAAAGATATCTGGCAGCTCAGCCAGCAGCTGGGTCTGTCCATGGCGGAAACCGTGGCCAAGGTGACGGTGGAAACCATGGCCCAGGCCGCCTGCATCTCCTTCTGTATGGACCAGGGGGACGTGGACCATATGCTGTCCCAAAACGATTTCGCCATCGGCAGCGACGGCGTTTCCCTGCCCTTTGCGCCGGAGCTCAACGCCGGCAAACCCCATCCCCGGAATTTTGGAACCTTTCCTCGATTCCTGCGGTTGGCCCGTGAGAACAAAATCTGCTCCCTGGAAGAGGCGGTGCGCCGCATCACCGGACTGCCCGCTCAGATCATCGGCCTGCCGGACCGGGGCTTTGTCAAAGAAGGCATGATCGCCGACCTGACGGTTTTTGACCCGGAGACTGTGACGGATAAGGCTACCTTTGAGAACCCCTTCCAGAAGCCCGAAGGCGTCCGCCATGTGATCATGGCCGGCCGGCCCGCCTTGTTGGACGGTCGGCAGACGGAGCTGCGCCTGGGGCAGTTTATTTTGAAACAACAATAAGCAGAGAACCGCCGGAAAGAAGCGGCGGGACGACAAAGGAAAAGAGACGCCCGAAAAAGTTTTGACTGATTCGGGCGTTTTTTTCATCCCTTTTATTATCAGAAAGGAGCGAAGCGATCGTGCGAGAATGGAAAATCCCTGTATATCCGATAGAAAAGGACTCTATTTTGGCTCTTTTAGAAGAGGAGCGCATTTTGCTGAATGAGTACGCCAAGCAATATATCCGCCATCCGGGATTTCGGACGGAGGAGGCCGGGGAAATCGATGTGGTCTTGGGGTCTTTGTCTGAGCTGGGGCTGCCGAAAGGCGGGAGATATCAAGATATTTTCGCCGAAGCTCGCCGGAGAGGGCTTTGCCCCTGTCGGCCCAGCGGAGGTCTTTTTCTGCGGCTGTTCTGCCGCAATCAGGCCCAGAGCAAAAACAACGAGCTGAGCGGGGCCCATAGAGCGCCGGAAGGCGCTGTTACAGTGTTGTCCCCGTTCTTAGAACCGGCGGATTCTTCCCCAAAGGTCTGTATCTGCGCAATGTGGGCGGGGCCCTTTGGCTGCGCGGCTATCTCTGCGACGACGCCCATCTTTGGCCGCCGGAGGATGTCTTCACCTTGGAGAAAGAGCGGGTTCGCCCTCACCAGGGCTGAATTTGGTCGCCAGTTACCAGAAAGGCCCGGTCGGCCAGCTGGGCCAAGGGGCCGTCGGATCGGGAATCGGAATAAAACTCCAATAAATGGGCTTCCGGCCGCCAGGCAATCAGGCGGGCGACCTTTTCCGCCCCCCAGCAGTTTTCCCCCTGGATCCGGCCCGTCCGCTTGTCCATCCGGGTGCCGATGAGCTGAAATACTTGAAGACGCCGGCAGAGGGGCGTCAGCAGGAACTCCGGCGAAGCGGAAAGGATCACATCTCGGCTGTGGTCCTTTTTGAGATAAAAGCTCTTGAGATTTTTCTCTTTTTGCCGCCAGAATTGGTCCACAGCCTTGTCGATATCTGGAATGTGACGCAGATAGCTGAACAGGTGGGATTTGAAGCGGGTTTTGGGGCAGAGCTTTAGGCCGAACAGCAGGCTGTGCCAGCCCATTTCGGGCAGGCGAAGCCAGGCCTTGGGGTAGCGGGACAGGCACCACAGAGTGAATTGGGCGCTGCTGTCGCCCTGATAAATTGTTTTGTCAAAATCATATCCAATAAAATCCATATAGAATGAGTCCTTTCATCAGAGATCAAGCCTAAAAGCCCCGGCCCGTCAGATTCAGGCCAGGTTGGCCATCAATTGGCGGAATTGGAGGCCAGCTTGACGGAAATAAGGCGCTTGGACCTGAAAAAGCAGCCGCGCCGTTTGGCGGCAGCTCTCTAGGCTGGCGTCGGTTTCTGGAGACGGGACGGAAAGCGGTTCTTCGAGCCGGGCCAAGGTCTCTTGCCAGTCTGGGCAAAGGGCCGGCGCCTCGCCGCGAAACCCCGACAGCCACTGGGCCCGCAGGTCGGCCTCCCAGGCGCGGCGAAAGAGCTCAAAATACTGGACGTAAGGTAGGTTTTCCGGCGCGGACAAGGGGACCAGAGTTTCCTCCAGCCAAATCAGGCGTTGAGTCAGCTCCATCACCAAGGGGTCGCTTTGCCGGGCCCATTGGGCGGCCAGAGAAAGCTGTTCGTCCAAAAGATTGTCCAGGCTGCCTTCCAACAGTTCTATCAGTTGCCTCAAAGACGATGCGTTGTAATCCATCTGCAATCCCTCCACAGTGAAATAATCCACATAATATATAGTTTCAAAGCTGATTATACACATAATTCATGGAGTAAAACAGACTATATATCATATGATTCATGTGGATAAGAAGAAAAGAGCCCCGGAACGTATTACACTGGAGGAAAAGCGTTTTCTCATAAAAGCGCGATCAAATAAAGGGGGATTACTATGGACGGAGAACGGCTAAGCGAGCTGAGGAAAGACCGGGGCGTTACCCAGCAGCAATTGGCCGCAGCCTTATCGGTATCCAGCAACACCATTTCCGCTTATGAAAGAGGGATCAACGAGCCGGACGATAGGATGAAAATCGAAATGGCCAAATTTTTTAACGTATCTATCGATTATCTGCTGGGGCTGACAGACGAGCCTACCCCGCTGAATACCGGATCCTATCTGCTGTTTTTCGGGGATCTGCCGGTGGAGGCCAAGGGCGAGCTGGAGACCTTTGTGGAGTATATCGCCAAAAAATATAGAATGAAGCGCCGGGTTGCGATGAGCGGGAGCAAGAAAAACGAAGAATAGGCGGCGAAACCTCCTGAACGGGGCGTTTCGCCGCCCCGCTTTTATTGAGCGGTTTCCAGTTCTGTCAAGGCTTCCGTCATGCGGCGGGACAGCTGGGCAAAATCCTCCTGGGCCTGGGGCGTATCTGCCACAGAGCCCTGGGCCGAGACAGAGGAGCCGCCGCCTTTGCCGCCGTGCTTGGCCCAAAAGGGCTGAAGCCATTGGTTGACTGGAAGTTTATCCATGCCTTTGCGCTGGCAGGCCATGACCGTCAGCGCCCCCTGGCGGCGGAGAGCCAACAGAACCAGCATCGGGCGGCGGCGAATCAGGTTTTCACACAGCGTCTTCGCCTCCCGCAGCTCCCAGTCCTCCAGCAGGCGGCAGACGACAGGGGTTCCCGGCCGGGCCAAAGCCTCTGCCAACAGGTTTTCCTCTGTGGCCTCCAGCAGCAGGAGGCGCAGGCGGCGGGTCTCCTGCTCCAGCTGGTTCGCGCGGCGGTAGAGGTCCTCCGTTCTCCGCAGGCTGTCTTGGGGGCTTTCCGCCTGGGCCAAGGCGCCCAGAGCCAGGGACTGCAAATCCTGATCCAGGCTGTGGCGGGCGGCCCGATTTCCCGCCAGGAAATACAGGCGGAATGCCCCTCGGACCTCTTTGGCGCCATACCAGCGCAGGGGGCCGACCATTGAGGTGTCCGGGCAGTGGCTGCCGCCGCAGGCGTTCAAATCAAAGCCTTGAATTTCCACTAGGCGGATTTTTTCATGAGGCGTAATATTGCCTCGAACGTTCATGGCGGCGGCTTGAGCCGGCGTATAGTACCGGCAGCGGACAGGCAGGGCCTGGGCTACGATCTGGTTGGCCCGCCGCCAGAGCTGGGCCAGCTGCTCTTCGTCCATAGGGGCGGCGAATTCGATGTGGCAGGCGGGCCGCTCAATGCGGGCGATCAAGGTGGGGTTGCGGAAGAGCTGCCAGGCCGCGGCGGAGATAATGTGCTGGCCGGTGTGAGATTGCATATGGTCCAACCGGTTTTCCAAGCGGATTTCGCAGAGCGCCCCCTCTGTTTTGCGGGGCTTGTCCGCCAGAATGTGGCGGATTTCTCCCTCCTGTTCGTAGACGTCCAGCACGGGAACGCCGTCGAGAGTCCCTTCGTCGCAGGGCTGGCCTCCGCCCCGAGGGAAGAAAATCGTCCGGTCCAGCAGGGCGCAGAACCCCTGGGGGCAGGGAGCCAGGCTGACGATATTGGCCGTCGCGCGCCCCAGAAGAGGCGCGTCGTCAAAAATGCGTTCTGTCATAACAACACTTTCCCCAAAACCCGCGGTTTTGGGATTCCTTTCTGTTGATCTATTTGATGGTCGGATTCCTGGAAAATAAATTTCTGGGGATCGCTTTGCGTCGCGGAGCGGAATATCTATCAAGTATTATACCATAGACGGCGGTTCTGTGGAACAGCAGACGGGGAGGATTGACAGCAGAGAAGCTGCTGTTTGAAGAAGATAAATCCTTAAAAAGTTCATCTTGAGAGTTACTATGTAAAGGGTGGTTTCTGCCACCAAATACATATGACTGCGGCTCATTTGTGGTGAATAGGACTTGCGGTTGTAGGAAAGGAGAGAAAATCCACATCGCATTATCGGTAGCCGCTACCGAAAACTTCTGAAATAACGGAGGGAAACATTATGGACGAATTGACATTGAGCATACATGACGAGGCGAACGGCCTTGATTATGTCCTGGTCGGAGACTACTACATCCCGGCTATCGAACTGCCGGAGGACGATGACCGTTCCATCGGGAAATGGGGGCGGATGCACCGGGCGTATCTGGAGGAAACAAACCCGCTTCTGCTGAACCATCTGATTTTGACGGGCAGGCTGCACACCTATTTGGCTGACCTCAACGAACAAGCGCAGGATCGCTGTCGGCTCATCATCAGGCAGATATCTGCCGCCGAGGGCGTGACCGAGGACTTGAAACACCGGTCACAGTGGGAATGGGTCAGGGTTATGAACAGTATCGTGAACCGCGCCGAGGAAATTATCAAGCGCGAACTGATTTATACATGACTTTCACCCGGCATTTGCGCCAGCGTAAAAGCGTGCAGGCTTCCGCAAGGCTCCCCCTATAGAGGCGGGGCCTTGCGGAAGTCTTTCCTTTGCATTTGTACTATCGCTGACTGCCTATCCGCTGCCTCCTCAAAAAATTTCTTCGATGGGACTTGACATGAACGGACGTTTGAATTATAATGAATTCATATT
>CAJUIK010000059.1 GCA_910585875.1 uncultured Eubacteriales bacterium
GCTGTATTCGACGGAATAATCAAAATCCATGGAAACGCTGGCGCCGGCGCCGGCGTCCGCCTGGAGTTTGAAGGTCATCGAAACCTGTTTGGCGTCCTGAGAGAGCTGCATCGTCATCTGGTTTTCCCCTTCGGAAAGGGTCAGATTCATGGACAGGCCGGAGAGCTTGCCCTGGATTTCCTTCAGGTCGATTTGGATCGCGGCTTGGGCGCCGTTTTGAGACAGAGAGGTCTTAGAAGTATAGGTATCTCCGTTTTTGACAAAGGCTTTGTCGCCCAGCAGGTCTTCGCAGGCGTCCAGCGCTTCGACGATCTGGTTATAGGCGTCCGAATCGTTCAGGTTCACGCCGGCCGTCAGACCCCGCATGAGGGCTTGGAAGGTGGAAAGGCTCTGCTGGTCTTTCATCAGGGAGGCGAAATCGATATCCAGGCCCAGGGCGTCTTGATAGAACTCGTTGATGGAAGCAGAATACCATGTGTCAGCCTTGGGCGCGGCGCCCAGCTCGGCCAGGACGGGGGCGTTCAGATAGATCATGCCGGTATTCAGGTTGACAATGTAGTTCATTTCCATGTTTTTCAGCTGATCCAGCTGGGCCTGGTCCTCTGCGGAAATCTGGGCGCCCAGCTCTTTCAGCAGCTTGTCCAGTTCCAGGGAGAAGCTGGCTTTCATGTTGGCCAGCTGCTGGTCGGAGCCGCCGGAAACCGCGCCGGACAGGCCGATGGGAATCAACTGGCCGTTCTGGCTGACGGACAGATTCAAATTCAGCTTGCCGGAGAAAGACAAAGCGGCGCCCTGCAAATCGGAAGCCTCTTTGATATAGCGGTCCATCAGGGAGAATTTTTTTCCATAGGTTTTTTCCAGCTGGCGGGGGTCGACGATCTGCACAGTCTTGGTCTTGGAATCCCAGCCCACGCCGGCGCCCAGAGCCTGGGCCGCGAAGCGGACGGGGGCCATCGTGCGGCCGCTGGCCTCGTCAATATAGGGGGCGGCGTCCACTTGGACAGTCTCGGTTTTGCCGTTTTCCGTCACAGTCACCTGATTTGCGCCGATGGCGAAGGAGACGGAAACGTCGTCCCGCTTGGCGGACACGGTTTTGGCGGAGGCGTCGTAGGAAACTTCAGCGCCCAGGGCCTCGAAAACGGCCCGATAGGGCATATAAACCCGGCCGTCTTTCAGAACGGGCTGGGCGTCCGCAAAGGACATGGGTTGGCCGTCCAGCACGACGGACAGGGCGGGGGCGTCGGGCGCCGCCGCCGCGCCGAGGCTCAGCGCAAGCGCCAGAACCAAAGCCAAGGCCAGGGTTTTCCGCAGCGTTCTTTTCATAAAAATTCCTCCTTGCAATTTGTTTGTTTTCACAAATCCAGTATAAAACAATTTTTTCAAAATTGCAAGGGGAAAGGAGGGCTGGCGCCGGCTAATCCGGGCTTGTCAGCTGAGCTCGGCGGCGGTCCAGTTCCATGGCTTTGCAGAGCCGCCGGTTGGTTTTCCGGCAGAGTTCCAACAGGCTGGCGGCTTCTGGGCTATGAGGCTGAGGCATTCCAGCCGCCACCCGAGCGTCGCCGAGGCGCTGATAAAAAAATATATGCAGGCGATGCCATAGGGCGGCGGCATAATAGAAGGCGGATTGGATCTCCTTTTTCATTGAAAGCACCTCTTTTGTTATTTTTGGAATCGATATGGCTCGGGCTCTGCCGCCCGACCGAAACTATTGTACTGCAAAATGAGGGGAGAAATTGTCGAAACCCAGGGGAATCAAAAGATTTCCTTGATTTGTTGGCGATTTAGGGGCAAACGCCTCTGAAGCTGTTGAAAAAAAAAGGGGACTGGCGAAAGCCGCCGGGGATATGGGAGACTTTTTGGCGCATACTATGCAAGGAACCCAAAAGGAGAGATGAAATCATGTCCTGGCAGTATTATTTGTCCGACCCTGATCTGAGGGGATATTTTTTGAGCCTGCCCGGCAGAACCCAGGCCGCCGTGGCCGCTTTGAAGATGGAGCTGGATCTGGGCGAGCTCCAGCTCTGGGCTGAGCATTATAACAACAGCCAAGGATAAAGCAACCCCCCGGCCAGATTTGGCCGGGGGTTCATCATTCCAATTACTCTATCAGTGATTTCAACGCGGCCATAATCTGATCGTACTTAATGTCCGCGGCGTATGCAAACTGCTTGCGGTATTTAGCCCACATTGTTTTGAGTTCAGGGCTTTCTTCAATATTGTGCAAAATAGCGGGGATATCCGCGATCTGCCGAGCAGTACCGCGATGATTTGCAGTTGCGCTCAGCGCGTCGGCAAACACCGCTTTATCGAATTCCTGCGTCGTAGTCAATATGTAGACATCGTAAAAATCTCTGGGACGGGTATTGAACACACTGCGCCGCAAAATGGTTTCCACCTTTTCTGCCATAACGGTTTCAATATTATACGCCCATAATTCGTAGGATTTTTCATCGTCCAAAATTTCAGAGAAATGATACAATACCGCATGGGGCGTAATCGCGTCGCCAGTCGAGACGTCAATGCTCAGCGGAGTCAGAAGAGTATCGAACTTGGCGTTTAACGCAACGCGATATCCGCCGTAAATATCGTCTTCTCGGATGGGGGAGATTGGGCCGATTTCAAATAAAACGCCGTCGTCGAATGCGGCGCCGCAGACCTCTTCTAACGCGCTGCAAATTGCTTCTGGCGTGAGAGGCAGATTTTTCAAAGTGGCGTCCATATCCATTGTGGCGCGGTGATCCAACCCAACAATCGCGGCTACCAACATACCGCCTTTTAACACAAACGTTTCTTTGTAGTCGGAAGCGGAGAGGCGGACAAGCAGCCGCTCGAACATATAGTTTTGCAAAACGACCTGTGCGGGAATATTTTTCTGTTTGGCAATATTGCGGATTTTCGCTTTTAGGCTCATTGCTTTGCTCACAGAAGCACCTCCAAATATTGACGCAGGACGTTGGATACCCGCATCCTTTTTGCATAAGAGTTTAATTTGTTCAAATCTTTCTTTGGATCTGCCGCATATAACTTTAATGCCGCAAGAAACGTCTCCGTTCCCAGCTTATTGCGGCTGCGAATCACATCGCAAACAGTACGTTCAAGGTCGTAAGCGGGTACGTCGTTTCCCGCAGGGGTTTTCAACGTAGTTTTCCCAAGTTGAAACAGCTCTGGCTTGATATAATAAACCTTGCATTCGGATTTAATTGACGCAGAAGGAACGCAGCCTGAAGGCGCAGTAATCGTATGTTCAAATGGCGTGCGGTCCGAAATTCTGTGAAGGTAGAGCGCGGTTTCATGAGAAAAAATAATACGATTGGAACGCTTGCTGATGGACAGCAGTTCGTCCTGCATATCGTCGGGGAGGATGTATTGTCCTTTCACAATGCGATAAATTTTATCTTCTTTGCACAGCTTATAAAGCGTCGTCTTGGAGACGCCGTGCTGCGCCGCTATTTTTGTTTCAATAATTCCGCCATGGGTTTTGGCAATAGCGGCGAGTTTCGCCATATAGTCCATCATGCTCACCTCGGTTATGACAATTCAATAATATAATAAAAATTATTATGATGAAAGTCAACAAGGTTGAGAGAACATTTGAAAAATATTCATAATTTAATTATGATCAAAATCAACAAATTTTGCTTCAAACGTTCCCTTTTCTCCCTACAAATAAACCCCCGGCCAGATTTGGCCGGGGGGTTTATATGAGGAAGGGCTGCTGTATTGATTCAATCCAGAGATTGTGGTATACTAAATCAAATAGTTCGCAGGAGAGAAGGGATTAGAATGCCTCTGCGATTTGAATGGGACGAAGCAAAAAATCGCATCAACCAAGAAAAACATGGGATATCTTTTGAAACGGCCTCTTATGTATTTCAAGATGAAAATTATATTGAAATGTATGATTTTGAACATAGTATAGAAGAGGATCGGTATATCGCGATAGGGATGGTTGGCGATTTGCTGTTTGTGGTATTTACAGAGCGCAAGAAAAGCATTCGGCTGATTTCTGCGCGATTGGCGACAGAGCGGGAAGGGAGGCTTTATTATGATCAGGACTTTTACGATTGAAGAGGGGCAGCGGCCCACGAAAGAGCAGCTGGAGGAAGTGAAGGCGGCAAAGAATCGGGCGCCCCAGTTTGACGAAGATTCGCCGGAGCTTTCGCCCGCCATGATGAAGGCGTTTGAATGTTCGGCGGCGCGAAGAAACAGAAGACAAAAGAAAGCGTAAATATTACCTTTGACAGCAACCCCCCGGCCAGATTTGGCCGGGGGGTTTTATTTGTGGGAGTCTCTTTTTAATAAGGAGGATGATCGACAGACGCAGATTCGTCTTTATATTCTGCAATATCTTCCAATTTGCACGATAAGGCAACACATAGTTTATCTAATGTTTTTGTTTCTATATTTTCATTCGCTTGGAGCCGCCGAATTGTTTTGCTGTCAATTCCACACCGTTCTCTGAGCTGATAGGTGGAAACACCCCGCTTTTTCATCGTTACCCATAACCGATCAAATATTATCATAAGGCGCCCCCCCCATATTGACATCAATCAGTATGGGGGTTATAATCTGTTTTATTAAGGGGATATAATCCCCATGTTCTAAAAATCGATAGAACAGCTGATGCAAACTCAACTTTTCGTTTTGTCTGCAATATATTCCGCAATATCCTCTAGGCGGCATGACAACGCGGCGCATAATTTGTCCAGCGTTTTTGTTTCTATGTTCTCATTGGCTCGAAGCCGCCGAATTGTTTTACTGTCAATTCCACAGTTCTCTCTTAATTGATAGGTAGAAACGCCTCGTTTTTCCATGGTAGACCACAATCTGTCAAATTGAATCATAAATCTTGCCCCCACGCTTTTGAAGTTAGTATGGGGGCTATAATCTAACTTATTAAGGGGATATAATCCCCATATCGGCGTTAATTTACTTCGCTTTGGAGGTAACGATATGGATCATCACAATCAGAAAAAGTGCCCAGACTGCGGGAAAGAAGCGCCGGATACATTGTATTTTTGTCCCCAGTGCGGCTGCCGGCTGGTCGAATTGCCGCCCGAAGGTTTGAATCGACAGAAAGCCTCCAAAGAAATCCTCGTGGGCATAGAGCAGACGCCTGTATCGGATCTGCCCTTCTGTTTCGATGGCTTGGAAGATGAATATGGCCCTATTCAATACGCGGAGGTCCTGTGCCCCGGCGTGTATTTTATCGTCGCCAAGGCCGGCAAAAACGAATTTCCCCCCTTCGCCTGCGAATATCTTGCCGTGACAGAGGATTCCCCGGCCATTTCCTCCCAAGCTCGGGCCTATGGCGCGGCGCTGCCGACGGTTCCCAAAGTGTGGTTATATGACTATGATTATTTCAGCAAGGGCAAGCATATTGTGGAATACGAGGCCCATCGATATCTGGCGGAGCAGGGCGTCCCTCTGCCCAGAGGCTGCTCGCTGATAGAAGATCGCTCCTTCGGGATGGAGGTTTGCCCGGAGTAGTTTGGGGAATTTCCCATTCCAACCGAAACGCCCTGGGGGGCGGTCCTGCGCCACGACCGCCTGTGGAACGGGCTTTATTGGCTGGAAACAGCCGCCGCAGGGTGGACGCTGGCCGTCGCGTATCCCTTTTGCGGCGGGCTTTGGAGCGATACGCTGGAGCTGGCGGCCCTGATGGAATATGACCGCGCAAACGGAATTGAAAATACCTGCGGTTATCGCTTTTTCACCTATGAATCCAGCTGCCTCCCGCTCTATGAACTGGAATTTGGAGAGGAAAACCCGTGGACGGAGAAAATCGACGACGCGGCGCTGCAAAACGCGATTTTGAAATATTTCCCCCAATACGGCTCGGGGGACGGAGACAGCGGCCCCTGCTTCTCCATCGACGAGCAAATTCAGCCGACCCCCGGCGCGGGGACGGACTTTTATTCTTTCCCATAAGGCGAAACGCAAATAGAACCCTCGGCCAAAATCGGTCGGGGGTTCGTTTGCGCTTTTGGGGTTATTCCAGGTTGAGCTTGCGGGAAAGCATATAATTGGCGAGGAAGAAATAAGCGGCGGAAAGCAGGCCCATCAGGGAGAACAAGAAGAAGATCAACGTCTGGAAACCGGAGAAGGTATTTAAAATATGGTAAGACAGGACGCTGGAGAAAGCGCGGGAAGCGACGCCGATGATAAACTCGCTGACCAAGGCCAGGGCCAGGAAATAGCCGAAAGAGGCCAGTTTGCGGCCGCGGCGGCTCAGCTGCCCCAGAGAAAGGCTGGCGTACATCAGCAGAACGGCGCAGAAAATGCTGACCGCAGACAGCAGAATGATCTCAACCACAGTCAAAATGGATTGCCCGTCCCACTGGATTTTGGTGAAGAAAAATGTGACGGCTCGCAGGATATCCCGCACAATGAACCGGTTCCACATCAGCACGATGAAGGAGAGGACGGCGGCGGTCCAGCTGGCGAAATACCAGAAGACGGCCACGAGGGATTTGCTCAAAATGTGCTGCCAGGGTTTGACGGGCAGCGTCATCGATAAATACCCCTCTTCGCCCAGCAGGTTTTTGGAAAACCGCTGCAAGACCACAATCAGCGTGGCCACAAAGGTGGCTACCAGCATGGCCACAAACAAAACCGCCGTCAGGCCGGAAAGCAGGTTATAGAGAAACGCGTTGTTCAGCGCGGAGATATTGTCGCCCCACATCATCAGCCGGGTGATCAGGGCGGAGGCCAGCAGCGCGCCGTATATCGGCAAAAACGTGCGGCCGGTGGATTTGAATTCGTATTTGATCAGTTTTTTCAGCATTTGAATACCTCCCGGAATAGGGCGTCCACAGATTTGCCGTTTTCCGCCCGGATTTCATCCACAGAGGAAGAGAGCACGACCCGCCCCTCGGAGATGAAAATCACCTCGTCCAACACCTTTTCGATGTCCGCGATCAAGTGGGTGGAGATCAAGATGGTGGATTGGCTGTTGTAATTGGCGATGATGGTGTTGAGGATATAATCCCGGGCGGCGGGGTCCACGCCGCCGATGGGTTCGTCCAGCAGATAGAGCTGGGCGTCCCGGCTCATCACCAAAATCAGCTGAACCTTTTCCTTCGTGCCCTTGGAAAGGGTTTTCAGCCGCTGGCTGGGGTCGATATTCAGCTTTTGCAGCATATCGCGGGCCCGGTTGGGGTCGAAATTGGAGTAAAAATCCGCGAAATACTGCACCAGGTCGGAAACCCGCATCCAGTCGTTGAGATAATTTTTATCCGGCAGATAGGAGATCGCCAGCCGGCTCTCCACTCCGGGCGCCTTGCCTTCGATGAGGATTTCGCCGGCGGTGGGGGTCAGCAGGCCGCAGGCCAGCTTGATCAGCGTGGTTTTGCCGCTGCCGTTGGGGCCCAGCAGGCCGATGATTTTCCCCCGGGAGAGCGAGAGGTCCACGCCGGAGAGGGCGGTTTTTCGCCCATAGGACTTAGTCAGCCCTCGACATTCCAATAAAGCGTCCATTTAATGCAATCCCTCCACATGATTTTTCAGAATTTCCAAGCTCTGCTGGGGAGAACAGCCCAGGCTGCCCATGTTTTTCAAAAAAGCCTCCACAGCGCTTTGGAAAAGCCGCCGCCGGCTTTGGTCCACGGCTTCGGCGTCCTGGGTGACGAAGCGGCCCGCCGTCCGCTGGGCGAAAATCAGCCCCTCTGTCTCCAGCTCGGCCAAGGCCCGCTGCATGGTGTTGGGGTTCACCTCGGCCTCGGCGGCCAGGTCCCGGACAGAGGGCAGCTTGCTCCCCGGCGGATAAACCCCCGCGGCGATTTGCAGCTGGATATGCTCCGCCAGCTGGGCATAAATCGGCCGGTTGCTGTCAAAATGCCAACCCATTTGCTCGCTCCTTTCTGACTGTTGTATTAAGTAACTGATACAATAATACAACAGCGCGGCCCAGATGTCAAGACCTTTTTGCAAAAAATCCCCGGCCCTCGGGGGAGGCGGGCGAGGCTGGCGGGGATGCAAAAATCCCCGGGGGATTTCTTGCAAGAGTCAGAGAGGGAAAAGGGGGCCCAGGCCCTCTGGCGTCTGGACTTTTTGCAACAAATTGCCCCCTGAAAACGCAAGAAAAGCGGATTTTTACAAGAATGTATACATTCTTGCAAGAACCCGCTTCTTAGCTTACGCATAGAGATTATCATAATTACTTCTAAATTTCAATAGCTGATTCAAACTTTTTTTGGCCTTTTTCCTAAAAAAAATTTCGCCTTTTTCACTTGCAAGAATGTATACGTTATTGCAAGAAGGGGAGCTTTTTGGCGGACGCCTTTTGGGCAGAAAAGGAGGGGGCGCGGATGACCCGGATGGTAAGCCAGGAGGAATATCAGCGCCTGGTGCGGCTGACGGAAGATCTGTACCGGAGGAACGTCTCCGAGAGCCAAGGGGCCTCGCCTCGGGACTTTGCAGACGAGCTGGTGCGGCAAATCCTGTCCACCGCGGACCAGAGCGCCAAGCAGGCCCGCCGAGGGCAGCAGGCGGAAGGCATCGCCCGGGCCAAGGCCCAGGGGGTGCGGTTTGGCCGGCCCGAAGCGCCTGTCCCTCCCGGATTCCCCGCCGTAGTGGAGGCGTGGCAGCGCAAGGACATCACGTTCCAGCAGGCGCTGGACAAGACGGGCCTCAGCGAATCCACGTTTTACCGCCGCCTGCGGCTTTACCGCAGCCAGAAAAACGGCGGATAGGGCCGGAAAGGCGGGCATTTTTTGCGGGAAAGGGAGGAGGATGCAAAGAACGAATGGACAGAACCCACGAAAAAACACAAAGGAGAAAAACGAACATGAGAAAAAGACTTTTGTCAGCTCTCTTGGCCATGGCCATGATGCTGACGATGCTGCCGACAGCCGCTTTTGCGGCAGAGATTGCAGAGGTCGCTATCACTCTGGATACAACGGAGTTGAAAGTCGGTGACAAGCTGCCTGAGGCAACAGTTGACACCAACGGCGCCACCGTTGAAACCAAATGGTTCAAGGATGGAGAGACAGATGCGCTTACAGCTGAAACTTTTGAAGCTGAAGGCACATACAAGGCTGAAGTCACTATCACCCCTGGTAACGAAGATAGTTGGGCTAGTGCTGGCGTAGAGTATACGCTGAACGGTAGCACCGAGAAGGCGACTTTGACTGATGGCAAGGCGACAATTGAGAATGTTACTGTTGCTGCCGCTCCTGCTGGCGAAAAGACTGAGATCACAGCTGTTGAAATCACAATGGACACAACAGCGATTAAAGTCAACGGCGCCCTGCCTGAAGCTACAATTACAACAACTCCTGCCAATGGCGCTGACGTAACAGTGGCTTGGACAGACAGCGAAAACCAAAATGTTGACGCTGCTGATGTTGTGAAGACAGCGGGCACATACACAGCTACCTTTACAGTGGAGCCGAAGGCCAACTTTGAGCTGGCTGAAGGCGTTACCTATAAGGTAAACAACACAGACGCGACAGCTGGCGAACTGAAAGCCACTTTGATTGTGGAAGAAGTCGAAGTAAAGCCTGTGCTGCAAGACGCTGGCTTTGACATGGACGCTGCAAAGGCTCATGAGGGCATTGAAAAGGCTTTGAAGGCTGTTAGAGGCCCCGATGCTACTGTCAGTGCTTCCGACGTCGATATCGAGACAATGTTTGTCGCTCTGGACAATCTGAAAGCTGACAGCAAGTATGAATTGGTCGTTATGCTGGGCAATAAAGAAATCTACAGAGAGCCCAAAGTTGCTGAAGAATATTTGACAGGCAAAACAGAAACTGTTGTGTACTTCACATTCAACCAGGATGCGGATAAAGAAGCTGGTTCTGTTGCAAAACAGGAGATTGCCGCCGGCCAATATACCTTCATTCTGAATGAAGTGACAACGGAAGGCGCTGCTCCTGCGAAAAAAGAAGTTGCCAACACAACTTTGGATGTGTACGCCGTTACATTTGAAAATGGCACAGACGAAGTCACTACTGGCAGCCTGCCCGAGGATCTGTTTGCTGCAAAGGGCGGTTCTGTGACAATTCCCGACTGCGACCTGGCTCTGAGCGGATATAACTTCGTCGGTTGGAAAGACGAAGTTGACGGCAAAATGTATCATGCAGAGGACGAAGTAATTCTGACAGATGATCTGGTTTTGACAGCTCAATGGCTGAATGCGAAGATCGATTCTCCTGCCGCTGGCGGCGCTGATGTTGAGATTGCTGAGGACGCTCCCCAGGCTGTGAAGGACAACGCTGCGGTTCTGGGGCAGGCTTCTGTCGATAGTGACTCTATGGAAGCTATTTTGGAGAATCAAGATGTTCAGGACGCTGCTAATGCGGTCGCCCTTGAACTGACCGAAGAAGAAATCGCCGAGGCTCTGACTGCCGCCGGCCAAGGCTATGATAAGCTCCAGGTACAGGTTTATCTGGGAATTGCGCCCACAGAGTATGTGGCGCCCACAGCGGAAGCTGAAGCCAAGCTGGTTGTGGATATCACGCCGAAATATCAAATCGTCGCGATTAACAGCAGCGACGAAACTGCGGCGCCCAAGCCTGTTGAGGGTAAGACAGGCGATTTGATGGACGAAGAAGGCCATGCGGCTATTACAGAATCCGTAGTTATTACGCTTGCTCTGCCTGCCGGCTTTGTTGCGGAAGAAAATGGCGTATATCCCCAGGTGTATGTTGAGCATAAGGGCAAAGTTTTGGACGGAACAGTAGACGACGGCACCACTTCTGGCACAGAAGGCGATCCTGATTATGTCCCCGCTCACCTGACCGCTACATTTACAAACACAGACGGTTTCTCTCCGTTTGTCATTACAGCTGCCAACCCGACAAAGGCCGCTGTAAACGGTGTGAATTACGCCTCTCTGCAGGCCGCTGTGGACGCTCAGTCCGCCGATGCCACAGTCACTATCGAAGTCTATGAAGGCGTTGAAGCCGCTGTTGTGAATAAGGCTATTACAATTAACCTGAAAGCTGCTGCCGGCGAGACATTCACAGACGACGAACTGAAAGCTCTGCTGACAGCTGGCGATAATGTGACTCTGGCTGATCCTACAGTGAACGACCATGTGGTAACATTCGTATTTACAGCGAAAGCGCCTGCAAGCGTTGTAGCTAAAATTGGAGAAGAAGAATACACCAGCCTGCAGGCTGCTGTGGATGCAGTTGAAAACAATGGCACAATCACTCTGGTGGATGACCTTGCTGAAAAGCTGACTGCCGAAGTGAAGGAAGCCATTACCTTCACAATCGCACTGGGCAACAACGAGAAGGATAAGGTTGAGATCACTGTAGATACAGCGAAATTCAATCTGGCCGCGACAGAAAACAAAAGGGGTGGCGAAGACGCCGATAAGGACGATGTTGTTTCTATCACATATAAGGTGACAACAAAATCTTCCGGCGGCGGCATGGGTCCCATCGGCGGCGGTGGCGGCGGCTCTGCCACCTATTCCGTGAATGTTCCCACAGCGGAGCATGGCACAGTGACCG
>CAJUIK010000060.1 GCA_910585875.1 uncultured Eubacteriales bacterium
CCGCCTCCACAGTCGTGACCAAAACCGAGAACCACACACTGTACGCCCGCTGGACGGAGACGGAGGACAAGCTCGTCGTCTCCCCTGGCCAAAGGAGCTTTGGCAAGCTCCAGGAGGGCTATGCTCAGCCGGCTGTCCAGATCGTGACGGTGAAAAACGCCGGCGCCGGCACGGTTGCGCTGTCCCAGCCCTCCGCCGGCAGCTTTGAGCTGGGCAAGCTGTCCGCTTCCAAGCTGGAAGCCGGCGATTCCGCTGTCTTTACCGTCCGCCCCAAAGCCGGGCTGAAGGAGGGGAACTACAGCGAAACCATCGCCGTAAAAACCGTGGACGGCGAGGCTGCGGCTTCCTTGACCGTCGACGTTACTGTGGAGAAAGGGGACTCTGGCGGGGCTGAAAATCCGGGCGCCCGCTTTACAGACGTGCGGGCCGGCGCGTATTATTGCGACGCCGTGCTGTGGGCGGCGGAGAAAGGCGTCGCTTCCGGCGTCGGCGAAACCAGCTTTGCCCCCGACGACGTTTGCACCCGGGGCCAAGTCGTAACCTTCCTGTGGCGCGCGGCGGGCAAGCCCGAACCGAAGTCTTCGGCCAGCCTTTTTGCCGACGCCCAGGATCCTAAAGCATACTACTATAAGGCCGCGCTGTGGGCGGCGGAGAAAGGCGTCGCTTCCGGCGTCGGCGAAACCAGCTTCGCTCCCGACGGCGTTTGCACCCGGGGCCAAGTCGTAACCTTCCTGTGGAGGACCTATCGATAGTCCATAGAAAAAACCGCCCTTCCCAGCGTCGGGGAGGGCGGTTTTTGATTCTCTTATGTCTCGTCGCCGCCGCAAAAAGGGCGCAGGGCCGGGGCTCTGGCGAGTTGTGCGATTTCAGAGAAGCGTAAAAGCGCGAAAAAACATCCGGCAACCTTTTGTCGTTGCCGGACGTCTCATGGCGGAGGGCGTGGGATTCGAACCCACGTGACGTGTTACCGCCAACTCGATTTCGAGTCGAGCTCGTTATGACCGCTTCGATAGCCCTCCAAATCAGCTGCCGGAAAGGCGGAACGAGACTTCCCGACAGCGTTTATCATACCACGAAAGAGAAGGTTTGTCAATAACGGCGGCGCTTCCCAAGGGGCCGGGGAAGAGGGGCTCCGGCCCGCGGGTTATTGGGCGGGCCGTTCTGGGGCCATGCCCACCGCGTCCTCCACGGGAAGGGAGAAGATGACGCCCCGGCCCTCCTGCTTGAGGCCGGTTTTTTCACAGATGGCTTTCATGATGTCGGCCTTGTGTTCTTTTTCCACCACCAGCATCACCATCTCCTTTTCCGATTGGATGGTAATGCCGTAAAAGCGGTCTTGGGCGTCCACCCCGGCGCCTCTGGCGTTGAGGATTGTGCCGCCCCGGGCGCCGGCGGACCGGGCGGCCTTCATGGCGTCGTCGGCATAGCCGCTGTTGACAATGGCGATAATCAGTTCCATTTCCTTTTTCATCGAATCATTCCCTCCTCGCCGAACAAAAGCTCAAAACTGACCCGGCCTACCACGCTGGAAATGGGCACGGTGAAGGCGACGCCTTCGCCGGGGTTTTCCATCGAAAAGCGCCGGCGCATCCCCTCCAGCATCTTTTGGGCCGCGGGCCGGGAGGCGGTGCAGAACACCACGTCCTTTTTGGAGTCGCCCAGGCCCAGGTAATTGAGGATATCCTGGCTGGCCGTGCCGCGGCCCAGGGACACCAGCCGGATTTTTCCGCCGCATCCCGCGCAATAGGCGGCGATTTTTTCCCCCTGTCCCCGGGAGGCCACCGCCACAAACAACACAATACGGCGGCTCTCTTTTTCCTTTTCTCTTGCCAAGCGGCTCTCCCCCTTTTCAGGTTTATTCGAATTCGATCAGTTCGGTTTCGTCCAAATCGTCGTAAATCTTCTCCGGGTTTCGTTTGGCGCGGATCAAAGACCACAGGCCCAGCAGCTGTATGGTGATCAGCGGCGTCATAGCCACCATGGCCACCACGCCGAAGGCGTCGGACAGGACGTTGCCGCCCACAGCCTCGCAGGCGCCCATGGCAAAGGGCAGCAAAAAGGTGGCCGTCATAGGCCCGGAGGCCACGCCGCCGGAGTCAAAAGCCACAGCGGTGAAAATTTTCGGCGTCACGAAGCTCATGGACAGCGCCAAAGCGTAGCCGGGCAAAATCACGTACCAAATGCTCAGGCCGGTCAGCACCCGGACCATGGACAGACCCAGGGAAAGGGCCACGCCGCACATCAGCGCCGCCAGCATGGCGCTGCGGGAGATGGAGCCGCCGGAGATTTGCTCCACTTGTTTGGTGAGCACATGGACGGCCGGCTCCGCCGCGGCCACAAAAAAGCCGATCACCATACCGATGGGGATCAGAATCCACCGATAGGGCAGGCTGGCGATGGAGGCGCCCAGAAAGTTGCCGGCGGGCAGAAAGCCGATGTTGGCCCCTGTCAAAAAGACCGCCAGCCCAATATATGTATAAACCACGCCCACCGCCGTCCGAATCATCTGGCTCCGGGGAAGCCGCAAAAACAGCAGCTGGAATACCGCAAAAGCGGCCACAATGGGCGCCAGAGCCAGCAACACTTCTTTGGCGTAATGGGGCAGGCCCTGGCCCATCTGGCGGAAAACTTCCCCCACGCTCTGGGGAACAGGGGCGATTTCCGCGCCATAAGAGCCTGCCGAAGGGTCGTAGAACATACTGATCAGCAGCACGGATAGAATGGGCCCCACCGAGCACAGGGCCACCAGGCCGAAGCTGTCGTCATGGGAACTGCGCCCGCCTCGGACGGCGGCCACGCCGATGCCCAGAGCCAGGATAAAGGGGACGGTGATGGGACCGGTGGTCACGCCGCCGGAATCGAAGGCCACAGGCAGGAAATCCGGCTGGACGAAGGCGGCCAGCAGGAAGACCAGGCCATAACAGCCTACAAGGAGCCAGCGCAGGCTCAGGCGGAAGACGATGCGCAGCAGAGCCAGCGCCAAAAACAGCCCCACCCCCGCCGCCACGCCGAAAATCAGCGCCCGATCGGGCACGGCGGGCACCTGGGTGGCCAGCACCTGCAAATCCGGCTCGGCCACGGTGATCAGCACCCCCATCGCCAGAGCGGTGACAATCAGCAGAGTCAGGTTTTTGGAGCGGGTCAGCTGGGCGCCAATCCGCTCGCCCATGGGCATCATGGAAAGATCGGCGCCCAGAGAAAATAAACACATCCCCAAAATCAGCATCAGCAGCCCCAGCAAAAACAGGACCAGCATCCCGCTGGGCATCGGCGCCGCGGTGAAATGCAGCAGCAGCACGATCAGCCCGATGGGCGCTACGGCGCTGACGGACTCCCGGCATTTTTCCCAAAGTTTTTTCCTCACATAGAAACCCTCCTCTGCGGCGCCGCGGCGCGTTTTTGCGCGGCGGCGAAAACAGGCGTTTTTTTGCTTTTCGCCGGCTTTACGCTTTTGGAAACCGGATTTTTCGGCGTCAAGCGAAATAAACGAAAAAAATAGAACGTTCACAGCCGGTTTCAATTTCAGTATAGCATATGTCCGACACAAAATCCATCGGCAAAGCGCATAAAAAAACTGCCGTTTTCTGGGAAAAGAACAGAAGCATGGAGAGGCGAAAACAAAGGCCCGTCCTGTCTGGACGGGCCTTTGCGCCGACGCTGCATAGGCTGGGCGGCGGATCTCCGGCGCCCCAATGGACGGTACAAGAAATCTCAAAACGGGGATCAACCTTTTTCTGCCGCGCCCACAGGAGCGGGCTGTAAAGCGGCCAGATGGGTGGTTTCCGCAAAATAGCGCATGATATCCTTTCGGGTGACCAGGCCGATAAAGCTGCCCCGGTCGTCTGTTACAGGCACAAAGTTCTGATTCAGCGCTTTGCCAATCAGATCTTCGATATCCGTGCCGACGCTGACGGGCAGGTTGTCCATCCGCCGGGGCACTTGGGTGATGGGGGTATTTTCCGCATCCTCAAAATCCAGGTCGAATTGCTGCTTGAGGGCCCACAGCAGGTCGCCCTCGGTGAGAGTGCCAACATAGTCTCCCTTGCGGTTGAGAATAGGGATGGCGGAATAGCGATGGAATTCCATTTTTTCTAAGGTCTGGCGGATGGTGAAATCATCGTAAATATACGCCACTTGGCTTTTCGGCGTTAAAAAAAACAGCACGTTCATAAAATTGCAAACGCTCCTTTACAATCGCGCCCCATAGGGCGGCAAGGATCCATCATTCATTATTTTGGAATGGAGGCTGGGGGAAGTAGGGAAAGCCCGTCAGATTCTTTCGCAAGATTCCAATCCTGTTGCTTTACAGCCATTATACCATAGTTGAAACTGGATTTTGAGAGAACGGGAGATAAATAAACTGTGAATTTTTCCAACATTGCCATTTGGTTGGCGAATAGATTGGCGGCGCGGCGATCAAAGCGAACATGAAGCGACTATGGTTTCTAAATTTTGCTGAGCCGTATTGCCGACTCTGTTTGGACGGCCTTTCCTCGGTTGTTGAAATAAGGCATTGGACAGCGCCTCCTTCTGGCGGAAGAGCGCCGGCGGGGCGGCGGCCGAAAAGCGGCCCGCGCCCTGGGGGCTCGGCGCGAGATTTGAATATCTGACCACAGTATATCATAAATCTCAAGGCGTGGAAAGGGCGGTTTTTTCCAAGGGGCGGAAATTGGGCCGGCGCCGCGGCTTTTCTTGCGCCTGGGAGGCGGCTGTGGTAAGATAAGAGAAAAACAGACGTCCGCCGAAGCTGGAAGCTCCAGAACATCCGGGGAGCCAGCCGGCCAAGCGGCTTGAGGGAGGCGCCATTTTTATGGAGCGGCAGTATATTGTTGCGCTGGATCAGGGAACGACCAGTTCCCGCTGTATTATTTTCGACCAAAACGAAACCATTGTGGCCCTGGCCCAGAAGGAGACCAGGCAGATTTACCCCCGTCCCGGCTGGGTGGAGCAGGACCCTATGGAGATTTACGCCACCATTTACGGCGCGATGAACGAAGCCTTGGCCCAAGCGGGCGTGGGCCCGGCCCAGATTGCGGCGATTGGCGTGGCCAATCAGCGGGAGACCTCGATTTTATGGGACAAGGAGACGGGCAAACCGGTCTGCAACGCCATCGTCTGGCAGTGCCGCCGCACGGCGGAGGACTGCGAGGTGCTGAAGGCTCAGGGGTTGGAGCCTCTGGTCCGCCGGAAAACCGGCCTGCTGATCGACGGCTATTTTTCCGCTACGAAAATCCGCTGGGCGCTGGACAACATCCCGGGGGCCCGGCGGCTGGCAGACCAGGGCCGGCTGCTGTTTGGCACGGTGGATACCTGGCTGCTTTGGAAGCTGACGGGAGGCGCCGTCCACAAGACGGATTACACCAACGCCTCCCGCACCATGCTGTTCGATATCCACGCCCGGGATTGGGACGAGGAGCTGCTGCGGGCGCTGGACATCCCCCGGCAGATTTTGCCGGAGGTCTGCGCCAGCAGCGGCCTTTTCGGCATGGCCCAGGCCGGCGGGCGGCAGATTCCGGTGGCCGGCATGGCCGGAGACCAGCAAGCCGCCCTGTTCGGCCAAGCCTGCTTTGAACCGGGGGATTGCAAAAATACCTACGGCACCGGCTGCTTCCTGTTGGTGAACACCGGCGACCTGGCTCCCCAGAGCAGGAGCGGGCTGTTGACAACCATGGCCTGCGGCGCCGGAGGCAAGCCCTGCTATGCCTTGGAGGGCAGCGTCTTTGCCGGCGGCAGCGTGGTGCAGTGGCTGCGGGACGAGATGCGCTTTATTGTAGAAGCGGCGGACAGCGAGTATTTTGCCGCTAAAGCGCCGGACAACGGCGGGGTCTATTTTGTGCCCGCCTTCACCGGCCTGGGGGCGCCTCATTGGGATATGTACGCCCGAGGAGCTATTTACGGCCTGACCCGGGGGACAGGGCGGAACCAGATCATCCGGGCCGCTCTGGAGGCCGTCGCGTACCAATCCAACGACGTGCTCCAGGCCGTTGTGCAGGACAGCGGCTTGGCGCTGAAAGAGCTGCGGGTAGACGGCGGCGCCAGCCGGAATCAGTTCCTGATGCAGTTTCAGGCGGATATCTCCGGCGTTCGGACGGTTCGGACCCAAAATGCCGAAGCCACCGCCCTGGGCGCCGCTTACCTGGCCGGGTTGGCCCAAGGGGTTTGGCAGGACCCGGCGGAAATCAAGCGGCGCAAGCCCATCGAGGCCGTCTATGAGCCGGCCATGGACCCGGCTGTCAGAGCGAAAAACCTGGCCGGCTGGCAAGCGGCCGTAAGCCGCACACTGACCCGGCAGTAGCGGAAAGGGGATGGGGATGAAGCGATGAACAAGACCCTTGCTCAATTGGCCGCTTTCACGCTGACGGCGGTCCTGACCCTTTCCCTGAGCCCGCCCGTCTGGGCGGCGGAGCAAAAGCCTTTAGAGCCGACTCAACAGCAGCTGGCTCAGATGCTTTATAGCCTGGGGCTGTTCCAGGGCACGGACCAGGGGTTTGAGCTGGAACGGCCCATGACCCGCGGAGAAGCGGCGGCGATGGTAACCCGCTTTTTCGGGGGAGAAGAGGAAGCGCTGGAGCAGAATCAGCCCGCGCCTTTTGACGATGTGCCCGGCTGGGCCGTCCCTTATGTGGGCTGGCTTTACCGAAACGGCCTGACTCAGGGCGTCTCTCAAACAAAATATGGCTCGGAACAGCAGATCTCCTTCGCCCAATTCGCCGTCATGCTCAACCGGCGGCTGGATTCAGGGGCGAGTTATGAACAGTGTGTGGAATATGGTTGCCGGGTTGCCAGCCAGGAGCAGATGGCTCAGGGGGACCGGCCTATCCTCCGGGGCGAGGCGGCGGAGTTGGCCGCCGGCAGCCTGTGCTGCACGGCGGGAGGGGATTCTCAAAACCTGGCCATGGCTCTGATGGAACAGGGCGTTTTCACCCTGGAAACCTGGGAAAAAGCCGCCGCGTCGGTTTGGGAATATGCCTATGTGGACCGTCGCGCCGAGGGGGAGACCGGCGCTTACTGGATTGAAAGGCAGCTTCAGGGCGTTACCATAGCCCAAAGCCAGACTCTGCAGGGGCAGCCTGTCCTGCTTTGCCGGCTGGGCGGCGGAAAATCCCTCTATACTGTCCGGCAAGGCGGGCAGATAAGCCTGTATTCCTTGGACGAGGCCGTCATGGAGCTGAACCAGGTAGGCCAGGCCATGGAGGGCCGCTACGCTTGGCAATGGGGCTGGCAAGGCGATTTCTATTATTTCGCTGTGGAAACTCAGGAGGGGGATCTGCGTTTTTACCGCGCCGATACCCAGAGCTGCCAGTTGGTTCAGGACAAAGGGCTGGCGTCCTCCTTTTCAAAGGGTGAAAAATACAACGGAACTTACCGCCTGCGCTCATTGCGCCAAGGGCTCTTCCTGTGTTGCCTGGAAGGGCTGTGCCGGGTGAACCAGGCCGGGGACGGGCTGGAACAGCTGATTGGCGGCGGGGCTGTCCGGGATGTAGCCAGCCAGGGGGATGAGATCTATTACACTACTTTTGTCCTCCAGCAGACGGAATATGGCTGGGAGCAGCGGGACGGCGCCCAAATTTTGCGGCTGGAAGAGGGCGGCCGATCCTCCGTTGTGTTCGACGGTCAGGCTTGGGGGCTGCATCCCAACCGGTTCAGCCGGGCGGAAGGCGAGAAGATTTATTTCTTCGCCGACGACCAAACCCGCCGTTCCCCTAAAGGGGAACGTTACTACGAATACTGCTGGGACGGCCGGCGGGTATCCGTTTCCCGGAGCTGGATCAACGGCCGAGAATCCGCCGACTTCGCCGGAGAGCAGCTCCGCCTCGACGGCCTCTATCAGGAGCTGGAACAATAGCCGGCCTTTTGTCGAATTGCACAAAATATATGGGCAATTCGTACAAAAATCAACAGATATTGTGACAAAAGGTCGAAAAGATGATACAATAAGAAATACCTTTTGGCCGGCAAAAAGCGGGGATGGCTTCCCGGCGTTCCCCTTGCCTGCCGGATGATTACCAATACGGAGGGATTACATATGTTGTCTTTAGATCAATATCGTTATGACGGAAGCGAAAAAGTCAAGCTGGAAAAAGCGCCCACTAGCGCCCGGGCGCTGGGGCTCAACCGGGAGCAGGTTGTGGAGCAGACGCAGCAAAACAAGCTGGAAATCGCCAGCCTTCAGGACCGGCTGTACGCCGAAGGGCAGGAAGGCGTGGTGGTGATTTTCCAGGCCATGGACGCCGCGGGCAAGGACAGCGCTATCAAGCACGTTATGAGCGCCGTCAACCCCCAGGGCATCATGGTCCACAGTTTTAAGCAGCCCACCAGCCAAGACCTTTCCCACGATTTTCTGTGGCGGGCCGTCCAGTGCCTGCCCGCCCGGGGCAGCATGGCCATTTTCAACCGTTCCTATTATGAAGACGTGCTGATCGTCCGGGTTCGCGATTTGCACAAAAATTATAAGATGGCGCCCCGCTGCCTGGAAGACCCGGAGTTTTTTGAGAAGCGCTATCGCCAGATCCGCCATTTTGAATCCTATCTCTATGAAAACAGCTATCGGACGGTGAAATTCTTCCTCCATGTCTCCGCCAAAAAGCAGAAACAGCGCTTTTTGGAGCGCATTGAGCGTAAAGAGAAGAACTGGAAGTTCTCCAGCAGCGATATCAAGGAGCGGGCTCTGTGGTATGATTATCAGGACGCCTATGAGAAAGCCATCAACGCCACGGCCACCAAAAATAACCCCTGGTATGTGCTGCCGGCAGACAACAAATGGTATACCCGCTACCTGATTTCCGAGGCCATCAAGCAGGTGCTGGAGCAGACGGACCCCCACTATCCGGTCGTCACCGCTGCAAAGGAAGAGGAGCTGGAGCGCTGCCGCCAGCAGCTGGTGAGCAACGTCAACAACCTGTAGCGTCTGTAAAAAAACGGCCCGAGCCAGGGAGGAGGGAAGGGCGATGGCGGCCCGTCGGGAAGAGATTTTGAAACTGGCCCAGAGCCCGGAGGATCGGACGCTGCTCAGCCAGCTGCTGGATAAGCGGCGGCAGGCGGAGCAATATTTCCGCCCTGCCTCCACCGCTTTTCTGGATTTGCGTCAACAGGCCCTGTGCCGCCAGGCTATGCAGGCGGCGGGGGGCGGCGGATGGTCCCTGGAGGGAGGATTCCAGCAGGCTGAGCGCCGAACGGCCCTCTTTTTGCCGGATTATATCGAAAAAGCCGAGCAGCTGGCCCCAGAGGATTGGCCTTTTCGGGCCCTCCGCCTGCAAAGCCGGGGGCAGAAGCCTCTGACTCACCGGGATTATCTGGGCGCTTTGATGGGGCTGGGCATCCGTCGGGAGAGGATTGGCGATATTTTGCCCGGCCCCCAGGGGGCGGATTTGCTGGTCATGGCGGATATCGCGCCCTATGTGGTTCAGAATCTGACGCAGGCGGGGGCTTCGCCGGTTTCCGTCTCCCTGATCGATCTGGACGCGCTGGAAATCCCGGAGGTCAAGGTCAAAATTATCCGGGACACCGTCCCCTCCCTGCGGCTGGACGCAGTGCTGGCCTCCGCTTTTTCTCTATCGCGGGGAGACGCAGCGGAAGCGATTCGGCGGGGGTTGGTTCAGGCGGACGGCGCCCCGGCGCTGAAAGGGGATCGGCCTGTGGCCCAGGGCGTCCGGTTGTCCATCCGCGGCAAGGGAAAGGCCATTTTGGCGGAAACCGGCGGCCTTTCCAAAAAGGGACGGGTGAATATCGAGATTCACAAACTGCTGTAAAACGACAAATAAGGCCCTGCCTGAACCAGGCGGGGCCTTTTGCGGCGTGGGAAGCCGAAGGATGAGAAAGGGGGAAGGGCCATGTTTTTGGTCCGGCTGTGGAGTGAATATCTCTCCAAAACCATTCCAGTAGCGTCGATTGTCAGCGGGCCGCTGATTTTCTTTCAGATGATGAGCGGACTGCCGCCTCTTGTCAGCCTTTATCGAGCGGTTCGACGGGAAAACCCGGCGGAGCGGGTTCTTTTGTGCCTGACGCCCTGGATTTTTATCGTGACGGCCGCTGTGATCCAGCCGCTGTTTTTCGGCTCTTTTCTGGGAGAAGGGTTCCCCTGGACGGACGAGCTGCGGCAGTTTTTGGCTCAGCCGGCTTTTTTTCAGGATATTCTGCTGCTGGCCGGGGCTTTTTCCCTGGTTTTGGCGGCGGAGCAGCTGCTGAATCGCGCTCAGGGCCAAAGCTCGTGGGGCGGCTTTTTTCGATCCGCCGGGCTGGAGCTGCCGTTGGCGGCGGCTCTGTCTGCCGCGGCCCTGGATTTTCTGTTGGGCCAGGGGCGGCTGTTCTGGCAGCTGGGGGATCAAAGGCTGAAATGGCTGGTTTACGGCGTTTATCTGCTGCTGTATCAAGATTGCGCGCTGCTGGCCTGCCTGGTCTGGCGCCTGTTTTTCAGCGAATGGCGGCAGACGGCGGACGACGAAACCTGGCTGCGCCGGTATCTGGCCCGGGGATACCGGGCCTATGGCTGGGGGCTGTTGATGTTTTCCGGCCTATGGGCCTTCGCCGTGGTAGGCGGTTTGCGCCGGGAGGGCTCGCCCTATGGTTGGGCGGCGGCAATCAACCTGCTGATCGCCGCTCTGGGTCTGGTCAGCCTGTTGAAATCCCTCTATCAGCCCAATTATCAGCGAATTTTGTCCTGGGGGGATCCGGAGCAAACCTTCCGGCAGATCCGCTGGGAGATCGAGCAGGCGCCTCCTTTGGCAAAAGCGGATATCGGCTTTCTGACGGAGCATTATCTGGTGCTGCGCTGCCCGAAGGCGGTGTTCAGCCGCCGTCTGCTGGACGAGCAGTCCTCCCGTTGCCGGGCAAGCGTCTGGACGCTTCGGTTCCAGGACGGCGGCAAATGCCGGGTGAACGGCGTTTATCGCCAGCTGCTGGATCCGCTGTTGGGGGAGGAGTTTCGTCGATAGCGGCGGACAAGCCGGAGGAATTCGCCAGGCAGAATACGAAAAAAGGACCGGGAAAACCCGGCCCTTGAGGATTGACGCGCTTATTTCGCAGCGGCGTTGACTTTTTTGGCCAGCGCGCTCTTTTTTCTCGCGGCAGTATTCTTATGCAGAATACCCTTGGCAACAGCCTTATCCAAGCAAATCACAGTGGCTTTATACGCCTCCTGAATGCCGGAGCCCTGCTGAACGGCGCTGTCAAACTTCTTCAGCTGCGTCTTCATGGCTGTTTTCGCAGCGCGGTTTCTCGCGTTTTTTGTGGCGTTGACCAAAACGCGCTTTTTAGCAGATTTTATATTCGGCAAAATCACGACCTCCTTACCTCAGATATTCATAGCATTGACCATTTTAAC
>CAJUIK010000061.1 GCA_910585875.1 uncultured Eubacteriales bacterium
GCCTGCTGCTGGGCTGGGGATTTTACAACATGGGCCGCATTGTGGAGACAGAATACACAGTTTTCTCCTCCAAGCTGAAGGAGGACCGGGAGATTGTGCTGCTGACCGATCTTCACTATGGGACGGTTCAAAAGCCGGAGGTTTTCCGAGAAAAAATCCAGCAGATCAACCGGTTGAAGCCCGATTTAATCGTGTTGGGCGGCGATATTGTGGAGGAAGGGGCTTCCTTTCAGGAAATGGAGCAGGCTTTTCAAATGCTGGGGGAATTGGAAAGCGCCTATGGGACCTATTACGTCTACGGCAACCATGACCGGCAGCTCTATGCCGACGCCATGTCCGGCGGCAGGGCGTATACGGAAGAGCAGCTGGCCCGGGCTGTCCAGAACAATGGGATTACTATTTTGCGGGATAGGCAGGTGGAAATCGGGCCGGATCTGACGCTGGCCGGCCGGGAGGACCGCTCCTACCCTGGAGGCCGTGCGCCGGCCTCGGCGCTGCTGGCGGGGGCGGATCTCAGCCGCTTTTTGATTGTGGCCGACCATCAGCCGGTAGAAGTTGCGGAAAACGCCGCCCTGGGGGCGGATTTGCAGCTCTCCGGCCATACCCACGCCGGGCAGATTTTTCCGGCGGGTCTGTTGACGGAGAAGATTTTCGGCTTCAGCTATGGGCAGTATTGGAAGGACGGCTGCTGCGTGATCGTCTCCTCCGGCGCCGCCGGCTGGGGCTTCCCCGTCCGAACAGAGGAGCGGTGCGAATATGTTGTGATTCATCTGAAAAAAGAATAGGGCGAAGAAAAAAGCCAGCCGGTTTAACCGGCTGGCTTTTGCGTCGCTTGGAGCAAACTTTATGCGTTATTTCAGGGATTGGGAAATGGATATAAGAACATCGGTAAACGAACCAAAGTAGTTTGCGCGGTTCAGCGAGTGCGAAACGTCGGAGCCATAGTCCAGAATAGTTTGGCCGCTTTTGGGTTCGGGAGTGGGGTTATCCAAATACTTTTGCAAATGGGATATCCCCTTGGCATACAGCGGGTCGTCTTTGATTTCGCCCATCAGCTCCTGAGCGTCGCTCATGGCTTTGTTCCAGTAGGACAAGGCTTGGAGGACATTGTAGTCGTCTGCGGCTATAGATTTCTCGCTCTCGCCAGGGGTGACGGAGCTCAGAGCTTTTTTCCAGTACTTGTTGCCTTCCATCTCCGCCTTGGCAATGTCCTGCGCGTACTGCAGTATGCGCTGATTCTTGGCCTTGGCTTCCTTCAGGTCGGCGTCGGAATCGCCGTTATCGGGGGTTGTGGAGCCGCCGTTGTTATTGTTGTTCCCTGTGTCGGGGGGCGTGTTGTTATTATTGCCGCTTCCGCTGTTTCCGCCGCCGATGCTGCCGGAGATGCCGGAAACGACTTTAGAGCCGTCCGACGAGGCATAGAACTCCATGCGCACGGCGTTTTCAATGACATTCTTTTCGACAAAAGTTTCATCCAGAATGTTAAATTCCTGGTTGGGCGAAACCCGTTCCACCAGGCGGGCGTCGCCCAGCGCCCGGTTGTTGGCGTCGAAGAACCGCAGGGTAATGCCAGGGTTATTGTTGTCGGTAATGCCTTGGATGCTCATGGACAGCTTATATTTGCCGATGCTGGACAGCTCGCATTTGGTCACCACAAAGGAAGAGATCTGGGAGGTATACCAATAGCGGCCGGTGCTGTAATGGGCGGTGGCAGTGAAGGGGCCGTATTCCTTGCCCACCACAGGCACGACAAAATTGCCGGAGGAAGAGGAAGAGCCAGAATCCGCCGCCTTCTGCACCCGGATGGTGGCGGAGGCGCTTCTGCCGTTGGAGGCCGTGGCGGTGATGCGGGCTGTGCCCTCGCCCACGGCGGTCACCTGGCCAGAGCTGGAGACCGTGGCCACGCTGGTATTGGAAGAGCTCCAATCCAGGAATTTATCTGTGGCGTTGGAGGGGGAGACAGTGGCGGAGAGCGTCGCCGTCTCGCCGACTTTCAGCGTGCCGGAAGAGGGGCTGAGGGAAACCCGGGAAACCTCCACAGTCTTGGCCTTTTCCGTCACAGTGACAGAGCAGGTCGCGCTTTTGCCGTTGGCTGTGGCGGTAATCGTGGCGGAGCCTTTGGACACGCCCCGGACCACGCCGTTGGAAACCGTGGCCACGCCGTTGTTGGAGGTGGTCCAGGTCACAGTCCCGCTGGGGGTAGCCGTGGCTGTCAGAGTCACGCTGGAACCGACCTGCACAGAGGCGGAAGACCGGTTCAGCGAGATTTTGGCGTCGGCGTTGGGCGTATCCTTCAGATCCAGGCCCACTTGCTGGGCGGCCTCTTCTGTGAAGACCTTGGCGTCCATCAGCGATTCATAGAGAGGCTTGCTGTTGGCTTTTTGTTTGGCGGAAAGGGCGTCGTAAGAGATGCTGGCCAAGTTGCCCCGGGTGAAACCGGTTGTGCCGGCGGTATATTCGCCGCTGGTGACGCCCAGCTTATCAGAAAGGGTCCAAGCGGAATTCCACTCGAAATCCGAACCGGATTCATAGCCCAACGCCCGCAGCACGAAAGTAAGATATTCGCTGGGGGTGACGGCGTTGCCGCTGCCGAAAGTCGTGTCGTTCAGGCCGGTGGTCAGTTTGTTGGCGTAGGCATAGCCCACATAGGGCTTGGCCCATTCCGGCACGTCGGTAAAAGGCATTTGCCAAGAGCCGTTGGCGGCTTCCTCTTCCTTGCCCAGCAGGCGGATCAGCATGGTGATGGATTGAGCCCGGGTGGGGGCTGTGTTCAAATCGAAATTGGGGGTTCCGTCGCTGTTTTGCCCCACGCCTTGAAACAGGCCCAGGCTGTTGAGGTTTTTGGCGGCCTGGTCGGCGGGAGTGGCGGCCAGAGCCGTCGTGCTCAGAGAAAGGGCCAGCGTGCCGGCCGCAAGGGCGGCCGTCAGTTTTTTGTTCATGTTGTGTTTTCCTCCTTTTATCTTCTGTTTCGCTGCATAACTGGCGGAGACACGCCAAAAGACCTACAAATTCCGGCGAAGATCGCATAAGCCTCCTTTCGCGCCTCGTCTAAGTAGGTTTTTTGCCTTAATAATTAAAATGATTCAGAAATATCCAGAAAACTTGTTTGAAAACCTATACTTTTTCAAACAGAAATGGAGAATAAGAAAAAGCAACAAATTCGCCTTAATTTTTGAAAAAATAGGACGATATTAATAAAGTAAGCAACCGGCGGAAGGCGTTTGAAAAAGTATACTTTTTCAAACGCTGTTTGGCAGGTCAAAAGAAAAACGCAAGCCTGAAAAAGGCTTGCGTTTTGTCATATTTTCAAGGGAAATCCGTCTGTCCGCTTATTCTTTGGGCAGATTGTAAAAGACGGAAAGAAACGGCGCCTCTTCTACCCGAAAGGTCCGGCCGTTCAGGTAGTCCAGGCAGGTGGGTTCGCCCTGGAAATCGAAGCGCAGCTGATAGGAATACAGGGCCTGATGGTCCATACCGAGGGCCTTGTTCCGGGCGTTGACGCCGTATTTGGCGTCGCCTGCCAAAGGCCAGCCCCGGGAGGCCAGCTGCACCCGGATCTGGTGGGTCCGGCCGGTGAAAAGCTGACATTCCAGCAGGGAAAGGCCGCCCCGGCTTTGCAAAACTTTATACCGCATGACGGCCTGCCGGGCGTTTTTATCCTGGGCCGCGGCGCCGCGGACCACTCGAACGGCGTTTTTTTCGCTGTCTTTGAGCAGCCGGTCGGAGATCGTCGCCTCTTTGGGGGAGGGAAGGCCGTGGACCAGGCACAGGTAGTATTTTTGCACCTGCCGCAGGCGGATTTTTTCATTCAAAACCCGCAGGGCCTCCGCCGTCTTGGCGGCCATGACGATGCCGCCGGTATAACGGTCGATGCGGTTGCACAGGGCCGGCGCGAAAGATTGCTCCTGATCCGGGTCCCATTGGCCTTTTTGAAAAAGATAGGCTTTAATATGGTTGATCAGCGTGTCCGTGGCGCCCTCGTCGTCTTCGTGGACCACCATGCCGGGCCGCTTGTCGCACAGAAGAATCTGATCGTCTTCATAGACGACCCGCAGGTTGGGCCGGAGGCGGCGGAAAGCCTGATCCGCCGCAGGCCGCTCCAGCAGTTCGTCGTTGAGGTAGAGGGATAAAACGTCCCCGGTTTCCAGCTTGTCCCCGGCCTGGGCCCGCTTGCCGTTGCGCTTGATCCGCTTGAGGCGGATGTATTTGTGCATCAGCGCCGGCGGCAAGGCGGGCAGGCTCTTGAGCAGAAATTTATCCAGACGCTGGCCCCCGTCGTTGGGGCCGATGACGATTTCTTTCATGGCGATCGCTCCTTTGGGGGTAATCATACCATAAGAAGGCCCTGAGGGGCAAGGTTTCTTTTGCGATCGGAACAAAAAACCGCTTGGGCGGCTTTACGCCGCCCAAGCGGGGTTTGGCAATCTGCTTTTTCCATGCCGGGCCCTTGGCTCAGCGGAGATAGGCGTCGAAGATCCTGGTGTCGGAGTTTTGGTTGATAGAAGACGCTTTTTCTGCCTCAAAGGCCAGCTGGTCGGAACCCTGCAAATTCACAGTGACTTCCTGGGCCACATTGCTGCCGGTCACTTTATACTCGGCCAGTACAAAATCGCCGTCGCCCAGCACCCGCAAGACGACGTCCTCGTTGGAATAATATTTGAAGGAGACGGTTTCATATTTTCCCTGAACGTTAAACGAAACCTTGGCCTTGTCGCCCGGGCTGGACATTCCCCAGTTCCCTAGTTGCAGCCAATGAGTGCAGGAAATGCCGGAAATCTCCGTCGGCTCCTGGTCTACCAGTTGAGAGCCCTCGGAGAAATCTTCGTCGGTCAAATAAAAGGCTTTGAAGTTCTTGATCAAATCGACCTGGTCCAGCGCGTGCCCCAGGGCCACGGTCTGGCTGGCCTGGTCCCAATTCACTTGCAGGTCCAGCAGGTCGGCCAGGGCGCGGACAGGAAGATAAGTGGTGCCGTTGTAAGTGATGGGAATCACGGTATTGCCGTTGGCGTCCAGCAGGGAAACCTTATCGCCGTTCATCGTGACGCTGACGCGGTAGTTCAGGTCGGCGGTAATGGATTTGAGGGCGGCAGCCGCCTCGGAAGAAAAGGCCATAGAGCCGACGAGCAGCGTCGCTCCCGCTCCCAGCAGGAAGGAGCGTAGATGCAGGAATTTGTTGTTCATGATGATCTTTCCTCTCTTGAGAATGTTTCTTCTTTGTAAATATAACATAAATATTACCGGCGCGCAAGGGGGAATTTTGGCCGGAAACGTCCCAAAAGAGAGTTTCAAGGCGATTTTCCTCCCGAAAACGAGATTGAACCGGAAAAACCGGGCGGATTTGACGGTATCATATAACAATCGCGCCGGGTTTTCTATATCGTTTGATACAAAAAGCCCAAAAGCATGGCGGAGAAAATCCTTGACAAAGAGGGCGGAAAACACTATAATAGACGGGTATCATTGAGGGAGGTGTGTATTTGTGTTGCTCAACCTCCGGGATGTGCTGGCGTCCGACCAGCTGGCGACGGATTTTGACTGCGTCATAGATTTGAGCGGCGAGGAGCTCTATGGAGAGCGGCCCTTTCGGCAGCCCGTCCGCGTCGCGGGCCGTTTGGCCGATAAGGCCGGCGTATTCCGCCTGACGGCCCGAGCAGAAGCGCCGGTGGAAACCCGTTGCGCCCGCTGCGGCGTTCCCGTCGCTTATACTAAGGATCTGGATCTTGCGCTGACCATTGTGCGCAGCGCCGGACAGGACGCCGCCGAGGACGTTTACGAGGTAGAAGGAGACAGCTTTGAGCTGGATGAAATCATCCGCGAGCAGCTGATTCTGAATATGGAAACCACCGTCTTGTGCAGAGAGGACTGCAAAGGCCTTTGCACCAAATGCGGCCGGAACCTGAACGAAGGGGAGTGCGGCTGCGACAGGACGGAAACCGACCCGCGCCTGGCAAAGCTCAAACAGCTTTTGAAGGAATAAAACAAAATGTTTTCATAGATTGAGGAGGTGTCACCGATGGCGGTTCCAAAGAGTAAAATTTCCAGACAGAGAAGGGACAAGCGGCGCAGCGCCCACTGGAAGCTGGATGTACCCGGTCTGGTCAAGTGCCCCAAGTGCGGCGAGCTGGTCATGCCCCACAGGGCGTGCAGAAGCTGCGGCACATATAAAGGCCGCGAGGTCCTGAAAGTCGAGGCCGGCAAATAATAAGCGCGCAGAAAGATAGAGAGGGGCAGCCTTCTCTATTTTTTTGTTTCGCGCCAAAAACCAACAGGAGGGAAGGACCTATGTCGTCTTTGATTCAAAAAGTAGACCAAGGGGGGCCGGCCTGGCGGGCGGGCCTTCGGCCGGGCCAGCGGCTGCTGAAAATCAACGGCCATCCCATCCGGGACGTGCTGGACTATAAGTTTTACGGCTACGACAGCCGCCTGGAGCTGGAGGCGGAGCAGCAGGGCCAGATCCGGCGTCTGCTGGTGGAAAAGGAAGAGGGCCAGGAGCTGGGGTTGGAATTTGAAACCTATCTGATGGACCGGCAGAAGGGCTGCGCCAATCGATGCGTCTTTTGTTTTGTGGACCAGCTGCCCAAGGGGCTGCGCCCCTCCCTCTATTTCAAGGACGACGACGCCCGGATGTCCTTTTTGCTGGGCAACTATATTTCCATGACCAACCTGAGCCAGGAGGACGCGGACCGTATCGTGGCTATGCGGATTTCCCCGCTGAATATCTCGGTTCACACGACCGACCCGGATTTGCGGAACAAGCTGTTGGGCAACCCCCGGGGAGGGGCCAGCCTGAAATACCTGGATCAGTTTGCCCAGGCCGGCCTGCGGCTGATGTGCCAGATCGTCGTCTGCCCAGGCTGGAACGACGGGGAGCAGCTGGCCAAGACCCTGAAGGATCTGGCGGCGCTGCGTCCCAGCGTGGAGAGCGTGGCCGTCGTACCGGTAGGGCTGACCAAACATCGCCAGGGGCTGACGCCTTTGGAACCGGTTACGGCGGAAAAGGCCCGGGAAATCATTGAAATCGTGAACCAGGCCCGGAAAGAGTGTGAAAAAAAAGGCGGGGAAGCCTTTTTTTATGCGGCGGACGAGCTCTATCTCAAGGCTGGGCTGCCTCTGCCGCCCGTCGAATATTACGGCGATTATCCCCAGCTGGAAAACGGCGTGGGCCTGATGTCTATGTTCCGGCAGGAACTGGAAGGGGCGCTGGCCATGACGGAAGAGAACCCGCCGCCTCCGCCGCCCTTTGTCATCGCCACCGGCCTGGCCGCCGCCCCTTTTATGGAGGAAATGCTGGGCCTCTGCCGGAAAAAATGCCCGGCTATGCAGGGCCGAGTCAAGGCCGTCCGCAACGAGTTTTTCGGCCTGGGCGTGGACGTGGCCGGCCTGCTGACGGGGGGCGATATCATTCGGCAAATGAAAGAGGAGATCCGCCCCGGCGAACAGCTCTGGCTTCCCGACTGTATGCTGCGCCATGGGGAAACCGTCTTTTTGGACGACGTGACGGTAGGGCAGATGGAGCGGGAGCTGGGCGCCCGGGTTCGGGTGGTCGATGTAGACGGCGGCGAATTTTGCGACGCGCTTTTTCCCTAGGACGGGGAAAAATAATGGAGAGGCAAGCCTGAAAAAACGCAGATTTTGGGGGTATTTATTATGGCAAAACCAGTTATTGCAATCGTGGGCCGGCCCAATGTGGGCAAGTCCATGCTGTTCAACCGGCTGATCGGCCGGAAACAATCCATTGTGGAGGATACCCCCGGCGTCACCCGGGATCGGATTTACGCCGAAGGGGAGTGGCGGGGCCGGGTCTTCCAGCTCATCGACACTGGAGGCATCGAGCCCAAGACCGACGATCAGATTCTGAAGTTCATGCGGGCCCAGGCCATGATCGCCATCGACGCCGCCGACGTGATTATTTTCATCACCGACGTGCGCACCGGCGTCACTGCGGCGGACCAGGATGTGGCGGCGCTGCTCAAGCGCTCCAAAAAGCCTGTGGTGCTATGCGTCAACAAACTGGACGCCCCGGGAGAGCCGCCGGCAGAATTTTATGAATTTTACAATCTGGGCATGGGGGACCCGGTGGGCGTGTCCGCCATCCACGGCAACAACACCGGCGACTTGCTGGACGCCTGTTACGAGCATTTTCCCCCGGAAGAGGAGGGGGAAGAGGAGGAAGAGGGCCTGATCCGCGTGGCGCTGATCGGCAAGCCTAACGCAGGAAAATCCTCCCTGCTCAACCGCATCGCCGGGGAAGAGAGGGTGATTGTCAGCGACGTGCCGGGCACCACCCGGGACAGCGTCGACCAGCGAGTGGAAAATAAACACGGCAAATATATGCTGGTGGACACCGCCGGCATCCGCAAAAAAGCCCGGGTGGACGAGGATATTGAGAAAATCAGCGTGCTGCGGGCCATCATGGCAGTAGAGCGGGCCGACGTCTGCCTGATCCTCATCGACGCCGCACAAGGCGTCACCGAGCAGGATACCAAAATCGCCGGTTATGCCCACGAAAACGGCAAGGCCGCCATTATCGTTGTGAATAAATGGGATTTGATAGAGAAAGAAACCAACACGCAAAAGGAATTTGAGCTGAAAATCCGGGAAGGGCTGGCTTATATGCAGTATGCCCCTGTGATTTTCCTCTCCGCTTTGACGGGCCAGCGGGTGGACCAGCTGTTCCCCCTGATCAACGCTGTGGCGCAAAACAACGCCATGCGCATCACCACAGGCACGCTGAACACCATTTTGGCCGAAGCCACTCTGCGGGTGCAGCCCCCTGCCGACAAGGGACGGCGGCTGAAAATCTATTATATGACCCAGGTGGGCGTCAAGCCCCCTACGTTCGTTTGCTTCTGCAACGACGCCCGGCTTTTCCACTTTTCCTACCTGCGCTACCTGGAAAACCGCATCCGGGAGGTCTTCGCCCTGACGGGCACGCCCATTCGGATGATCATCCGACAAAAGGGGGAAGAATAGAAACTCCTCCGGGGGAGAACCCCGGCGCTCATTGGCTTTACAAGTCAGAGGATTTCTGATAGAATGGGGATGTTTTCATAAAAACCAGGCGGAGGCCCCAAAAGGCCCTGCGCCGGAAAAGGGGATCGTCATGTTTCCACACAGTGTCTGGGCCTGGGGGCTGGCCATGGCCTGCGCCTATCTTCTGGGGTCTTTCAGCACGTCTATCACAGTATCCAAGCTGTTTTATCACCAGGATATCCGGCAGATGGGCAGCGGCAACGCCGGCGCCACCAATACGCTGCGGAATTTCGGCGCCCACAAGGCGCTGCTGGTGGTGCTGGGCGACGGGCTTAAGGCGGTTCTGGCCATGTGGCTGGCCCGGGCGATAGCCGGACCGGAGGCCATGCTCTATGCCGGCGGCGCGGCTGTGTTGGGGCATATTTTCCCCGTCTATTATGGATTCCAGGGCGGCAAGGGCGTCATGAGCGCCGCCGCCATGATTTTGGCGTTCGATTGGCGGATGTTTCTGATGATGCTGGCGATATTTTCCGCCACTGTGTTGCTGACTCGCTTTGTGTCCCTGGCCTCTATTTTGGCGGCGGTCAGCTTTTTGCCGTCCATGCTGCTGTTTCACCGGGACAACCTGCGGTATGTCCTGTTCAGCGGCGGGCTGGCGGCCGTTGTCATTTGGAAGCATCGGTCCAATATCCGCCGACTGATACAGGGGACGGAATCCAGACTGGGCGATTCTAAGAAAAACAAGCCGTAAAATCAGAGCCGCGGGCCAAGGGCTCGGGAGGTATCGCGATGAAAATTTCTGTAATTGGTTCGGGCAGCTGGGGAATCGCGGCTGCAAAAATGCTGTGTGAAAACGGTCACGAGGTGACTTTGTGGTCTTTCAACGAAAATGAAGCCGCTATGCTTCAGCAAGACCGGGAAAACCCGGCGCTGCTGCCGGGGATCAAGCTGCCCGGCCAGGTGCGGGTGACTTCGGATATCGCCTGCGTTCAGCCGGCGGAGCTGGCGGTGGTGGCCACCCCCAGTTTCGCCGTGTTTGAAACGGCGCAGAAGATGCGGCCCTATCTGGGCAAAAAGCAGGCGGTTGTGCTGCTTTCCAAGGGCTTTGATAAAAACAGCGGTTATTCCCTGCTTTCCGACCTGCTGGAGCGGGTGTTTATGGGCGCGGCGCCCGTCGTGGCGCTGACGGGCCCTTCCCACGCCGAAGAGGTGGGCCGGGGGATTCCCACGGCGGTGGTGGCCGCTTCCATGAATAAAACCGCAGCGGAGGCGGTTCAGGCCGCCTTTATGAACCCCAGTTTCCGGGTTTACACTACGCCGGATATCGTGGGCGCGGAGCTGGGCGGCGCTATGAAGAATATCATGGCGCTGGCCGTGGGCGTCAGCGACGGCGCGGGCTTTGGCGACAACACCAAGGCCATGCTGATGACGCGGGGCATTATGGAAATGGCCCGTTTTGGCGTGGCGATGGGCGGCCGGCCGGAGACATTTACCGGCCTTTCCGGCGTGGGCGATCTCATTGTCACCTGTATTTCTCAGCATTCCCGGAACCGGCGGGCAGGCCTGCTGATCGGCGGCGGCGCTTCGCCGGAGGAAGCCATCCGCCAAGTGGGCGCCACGGTGGAGGGCTATTTTGCGGCCCAGGCCGTCCACGAGCTGGCCAAAGGGAAAGAGGTGGCGGAGCAGCTGCCCATTTGCCAGGCGGTGTATAGCCTGCTTTATGAAGGGGTTTCCCTGGACGATACGGTGAAAGCGCTGATGACCCGGGACAAAAAAGGTGAAATCGAAGAGAGCTGGATGAAGCACATCCAATGGTAGGACGCGGCGGCGCCGGAAACACAGGAGGGCGGGGGCTGTTCCCCCACCCTCCCGCCTGCGTTTGGAGCGAAACCACAGGCTGCCGAACCGCCTCAGCCCCGGCGCAAAAGCTCGCGGGCTCGCCCGGCCTATGCGGAGTAAAGCTGCCGGGCCGCCTCGACAAATAAAAAAACCCTCTGGACAGAGGGTTTTATTATTTTCACACATGGTAAAAACGCCTTTGGGGCCGAAAAAATCCAGGGGACTTAGACGGCTCTGGTGACCTTGCCGGAACGCAGGCACCGGGTACAGACGTTGACATGGCTGGGAGTACCGTTGATCAGCACTTTTACGCGCTTCACATTCGGCTTCCAGGTCCGGTTCGATCTTCTGTGTGAGTGGGAGACTTTGATGCCGAAGCTGACGCCCTTGCCGCAAATATCACACTTTGCCATTTTTTCTGCACCTCCTTTAACCATA
>CAJUIK010000062.1 GCA_910585875.1 uncultured Eubacteriales bacterium
CTGTTTTCCCTGCTCTGCGCCGGCATGATGCAGCCCTTGCTGGGCCTGTTGGGCGCCGATTCCGTTACCGGCCCGGCCACTCAGCGCTATTTGTTCTGGACGGTGTGCGTCGGCGCTCCCCCCTCCATCCTCAATGTGGTGATGGCCTATCTGCTGCGCTCGGAAGGCGCTACCTTCCACGCCAGCATGGGAACGATGAGCGGATGTTTGCTCAATATCATTTTGGACCCGCTGTTCATCCTTCCCTCCGGCCTTGGCATGGGAGCGGAAGGCGCGGCTCTGGCTACCTTGATTTCCAACTGCGCGGCTGTGCTCTACTTTATGGGGTATCTGTTCTTCAAGCGCAAATCCACCTATGTCTGCGTCTCCCCCAAGGAATTCACTCTGAAAAAGGAGATTGCCGGCGGCGTGTGCGCCGTGGGCGTGCCCGCTTCCATCCAAAATCTGCTCAACGTCGTCAGCCATATGGCGCTGAACAATCTGGCGGCGCCCTTCGGCGCGGCGGCGCTGGCCGCCATGGGCATTGCCTCCAAGGTGTGTATGGTGCCTATGTATCTCTCCAACGGCATTTCCCAGGGCGTCATGCCCCTGGTGGGCTATACTTACGCCGCCGGGATGTTCCGCCGAATGAAAAAGGCTGTGGCTTTTAACGCCAAGCTGTCCCTCTCCCTGTTGTCCGTCATCGCGCTGGTCTGCGTCCTATTCTCCAAATCCATCGCCGGCGCCTTTATCGACGACCCTCAGACCGTGGCCTATGGCGGTCTATTTATCCAAGGCATGGCCCTGGCCTCCCCTTTCCATTGTTTGGATTTTTTGGCCGTCCACGTGTTCCAAGCCGTGGGCAAAGGATATCTGTCTTTGTTTATGGCCATTCTGCGCAAGGCTATTTTGGAAATCCCGGCCTATTACCTGCTGAATTTCCTCTGGCCCCTTACCGGCCTGGCCTTTGGCCAGCCCCTGGCGGAACTGGTTATGGCTGTGGCGGGAACGATCTTGCTGCTGCGCTTTCTCAAAACTCTGCCGGCGGAGAAAGAGCGGCCCGCCCCCGCCAAAGTCTGACTTTCTTTGGGATTTCGCTGTTCCAAAACCGTCCACATATGCCCGCGGCCGCTTTTCAACGTTTCAAGGAGGAATGATTGATGAAAATCCTGATTCTCAACGGCAGCCCTCGGCCCAACGGCGCCACCGCCGCTATGGTCGAGGCCTTCGCCCAAGGCGCCCGCCAAGCGGGGCATCAGGTAGACGTGATCGCCGTGTGCCAAAAGAAAATTGCCGGCTGCCTGGCCTGCGAATATTGCCATGCCAAAGGCGGCGGCGCCTGTGTTCAGCAGGACGACATGCAGCAGATCTACCCGCTGCTCGACCAGGCGGAGATGCTTGTTTTGGCTTCGCCCATCTATTATCACAACATTTCCGGCCAGCTCAAATGCGCTGTAGACCGGATCTACGCTTTGGATAAGCCCCGCAATCTGAAAAAAATCGCCATGATCCTGAGCTCCGGCAGCCCGGATATGTACGAGGGCGCGAAATTCTCCTATCAGGGGGATTTCCTGGATTATCTGAAGTTAGAGGATATGGGCGTCTTCACCTCTTTTGGCCAGCAGAACAAATCGCCGGAGAAGCTGGAAGAACTGCGGGCCTTCGGCGCCAGTCTGAAATAGAAAAGGGAGATCTTGCACATGAACGCAAAAGAATTTTTAGCAGGCGAAAAGAAGCTGGGTTTCGGCTGTCTGCGCCTACCCCATTTGACTCCAGAGGATCCCAGCGACGTGGATGTTCCCCTGATGAAGCGCATGACGGACGAATTTTTGGCCGCCGGATTCCGCTATTTCGACACCGCTTATTCCTATCTCAACTATAAAAGCGAGCTGTTCGTCAAGCAGGCTCTGACCAGCCGTTATCCTCGGGATCGCTATATCCTGACCACCAAACTGCCCTGTCTGGAGCTAAAGGGGGATTCGGATCCTTCCGTCTATTTCGACGAACAGCTGGAAAAATGCGGCGTAGAATATTTCGATTTCTATCTGCTGCACAGCTTGAATGCCTCGGTCTGCCAACTGGCCGACAAGCTGGGCTGCTTTCAGGAGCTGCAAAGGCGCAAGGCCAAAGGCCAGGCCCGGTTTGTGGGCTTTTCCTTCCACGACAGCGCCGACGCGCTGGACGCGATTCTCGCCCAGCATCCAGAAATCGACGTGGTGCAGATTCAGCTGAACTACTTGGATTGGGAAAACCCCGTCATCCAGTCCAAAGCCTGCCTGGAGGTCTGCCGCCGGCATGGCAAGCCGGTTATCGTCATGGAGCCCGTCAAAGGAGGGGGCCTAGCCAAAGTTCCCCAGGCTGCTCGAGATTTGATGGAGGCCCGCCGCCCCGGCGCGAGCCCCGCCTCCTGGGCCTTGCTGTTTGCCGCCAGCCAGCCCGGCGTGTCCATGGTTCTCTCCGGCATGGGCGATCTGGAGCAAATTCAGGAAAACGCCTCTTTGATGAGGAACTTTGAGCCGCTGGACGAGGACGAATACCAAACGTTATGGCGCTGCGCCGATATCGTCCGAGCCTCGACGGCTATCCCCTGCACCGGCTGCGCCTATTGCACAGACGTTTGCCCCCAGCGCCTGCCCATTCCCCGCTATTTCGCTCTGTTCAACGAAAACAAGCGGGACGGTTGGCAGGCCAACGCCAAAAAGCGGTATCAGGATCTGACCCAAATTCACGCCCCTGCCGCCGCCTGCGTCGGCTGCCGCCAATGCGAAACCAAATGCCCTCAGCATTTGGCTGTCGCCGATTTCATGTCCCAAGTTTCTTCCCAATTCGATTCGACGAGCCGGGAGATCCCAGCGAAGGAATCTGTTCGTCCGTTTCTGCCTTGAACAGCCAAAACGCCCCCGTAAATCGGGGGCGTTTTGCTGCGGGCAAAAATTTTTCTATTTTTCAAATTTCCTTGTAACAAAAGGCCCTTTTAGGGGATATACCAAGGGAAAGGAGGCAAGGCGATGGAAGACATGGAAGCGCTATACCGCCGGCACGCCAAGACGGTATATAAGTATCTGCTGTCCCTCTGCCGAGATGGGGATTTGGCGGAAGAGCTGACCCAGGAGACTTTTTACCAAGCCATACGCTCCATCGGCCGTTACGACGGCGGGTGCAAAATTTCCGTCTGGCTGTGCCAGATCGCCAAACACCTGTGGTATCAGAGGCTGCGAAAACAACAAAACGCCCCTTTGCCTTTGGACGAGGCGGAAGAGCCTGCGGTCCCTTCGGCAGAAGACAGCGCGCTGGTTCGGCAGGATCAGCTGGACTTGCTGAGGCAAATCCACGCCCTACCTTCGGAACCCCGAGAAGTTTTGTACCTGCGGGCCTTCGGCGGCCTATCCTTTCGGGAAATCGGCGACGTCATGGGCCGCACGGAAAATTGGGCCCGGGTGACATTTTACCGGGGAAAGGAAAAACTGAAAAAAGGAGCGAAAGATCATGAATCCTGAACAAACTCCAACCGCCCCGCTGCCCTGCGCCGTGATCCGGGATTTGCTGCCGTTATATCTGGAGGGCCTGACCAGCTCCCAAACCGACCGGGCCATAGAAGCCCATCTGGCAAACTGCCCGGACTGCGCCCAGTATCGAGCGGCGCTGTCGGCGCCCCTGCCCTCTCCGGACTCAGAGGAGGCGGCCAAAGAGCCTGATTACTTGAAGACAATCCGCCGCCGAGGATTCCGGCGTACGGCGATCGCTGTGCTGGCCGCCGTGCTGACGCTGCTGGCCGCCGCAAGCGTCAAAACCTTTTTCATCGGCAGCCCCGCCCAAGCAGACGACATGATCTGGCAAGCCGACCGGCAAAAGGAGGATTGCCTCACGCTGACGATCCATTCCCCCTCGTCCGCCGCCGTATTCCGAGGATGGCAGATTGAGCGCCAAGGAGACGTCGTAGCGATTTCCGCCCGGAAGGCTCTGGCCTCTCCTGTATTCGGCGGTTCCAGCCAAGCAGGCTTGGACATCCCCCTGGACGGCGTCGGCAAAGTGGAGCTGTGTGGCGCCGTCGTCTGGCAAAATGAGCTGATTATTCCCCAAGAAACCTGGAGGGCCTGGCAGGCCCGCGCTCCCTATACGGGAGACGCTCCCGCTCTGAATCGATTGGCCCAAGCGCTGAATATCAGCTTGTTGTGCGGCGATTTCACCAACAGCCTGCAAACCGACTCCCCTCCCTATGGCTGGACGCTCCATTTTTCTCAAATTCCTCAGGACGACGCGGCTTTAGACCGGCAGATGGAGCGGCTGGCCTACCAGATGTTGGCCCTGACGGGCAATCTGGAGCAGGTGCGCTGGACCTATCCTCGGATAGGAGGGGGCGAAACCAGCCGCGTTTTCACCCTTCAGCAGGCAGATTACCGGCTTTCCGTCTATTTCGGCCAAGAAAAGAAGCTGAAAGATTATGGCCGATCCCCTGCCGAACTGGAGCGGCTGCGCCAAACCATAGCCGCCGAAGATTTCCCCATTAACCCGTAGCTCCAAGAAAAACCTCCGGCTTTTTGAAAAAACCGGAGGTTTTTCTTTTTGTCTTTAGCCTTCCTGCTCTTTGCCAAAAAAGCAGCTATATGGCGCCTTGCTTATAAAACCGGATCACAAAATGGCCCCCTGGGCCGGGAGCGGCGGACAGATCTGCGTTCTGCCCGTCCAGAAAACTGCGGGCCATGGCCAAACCGATGCCCACGCCGACTTCGCCGGCATTTTTGCCCCGGTAAAACCGGTTGAAGATATAAGGCAGATCCTGCCGGGCAATGCCCGGGCCGGAATCCAAAATGACAATTTGCGTATACAGCGCGGTGTCCTTGATATCCGCCTGAATGCGCCCGCCCTCCGGCGTATGCTCCATACAGTTTTTCAAAATATTCAGCAGGGCCTCCGCCGTCCATTGCCGGTCGCACAGCAGGACGGCGCCGGCGTCGCCCCGGATTTCCACCCGAATATTTTTGATTTCCAAGGGAATTTGGATGGGCGCCAGGGCTTCCCGCAGCAAATCCTCTACCTTCTCCCGCCGCCGCTGGAACCGGATGACGCCGGCGTCCACCTTGGCCAGCTTGAGCAGAGAGGACACCAGCCATTCGATGCGCTGGAGCTGGATGTGGATACTGCGCGTAAATTGCTGCCGCTGTTCCGCCTCCAGTCCTTCCTGCCGCAGCAAATCGGTCATCACCACCATTGATGTGACAGGGGTTTTCAGCTGATGAGAGATGTTGGATATCGCGTCGGCCAGGGCCTGACGTTCCCGCTCCATTTGGTCCTTCTGCTCCGAAAGACGCAGCACCACTTTGTAAATCTCCGTGCGCAGCAAGCTCAGCTCTCCCTCCTGGTGCGTGCGGATATCCAGGGAAAAATCCCCCGAAGCTACTTGCTGCAAATAGTCGTTGAGCTGGGCGATCTGCCGGTAGCGCCGCCGGGTAAAGAGCAGGGAGCAGACCGTCAGCAGCACAAAGCCGCACAGGGCGGCGACCGCCGCCTGGGGCGCCCATTGATAAATGGCGGCGGACAACAGACCAGAAAGGCCCAGCATGGCCAGCGTATAAATCCATAGTTCCTGATTGCGGACCATCATCCTTCGCCTCGCTCAATCTTATATCCCACTCCCCGGACTGTTTTGATGATTTGGGGCTTCTGAGGGTCTTGTTCCAGCTTTTCCCGAAGCCTTTTGATATAAACCGTCAAGGTGTTGTCGTTGACAAAATCTCCAGCCACGTCCCAGATACCCTCTAACAGCTGACCGCGGCTCAGAGTCTGGCCCGGATGATTGAGAAAAGTCAGCAGCAGCCGATATTCCAGAGCCGTCAAGACCACCTCTTCCCCGTTTTTCCAAACCTTCGCTTCTCCAAGGTTCACCCGCACCGGCCCCAGGGAAACGGCGGCTTTGCCCCCATCCCCCTTACGGTACCGGCGCAGCACAGATTTGATGCGGCTGATCAGCTCCCGCACCCGGAAGGGCTTGGAGATATAATCGTCGGCGCCCATATCCAACCCCATCACCACGTTGACTTCGTCGTCCATAGCCGTCAGAAAAATCACCGGCGAATCCCCCAGCTGTTTGGCCCGGCGGCACAGGTCGTAACCGCTGCCCCCCGGCAGCGTCAAATCCAGCAGATACAGGCTGAAATTTTCTTTTTCCATAGCCGCCAAGGCGCTGGGGCAATCGCCGCACACCGTCACCTGATACCCCTCTTGGGCCAAAGAGTATTCCAGTCCCATCGCGATGGCGCCGTCGTCCTCCGCCAGCAAAATGCGTTCCATATCCAGCGCTCCTCCCTTTCTTTTCAACACAACTTATTATAATAATTTGTCCCTCCCTCCGTCAAGACGCTTCAGACTGCTCCAACAGCCGCAAAATAGAGGACGACAAACTAATATTCTGTTCCAATTTCCCTATTTCCCTTGATATTCAACTGCTATAAAGCGAATTCATTTTACAGATATTTTGTCTTCTTATGCTACTTTCCCAACAGCGTCAAAGCAATTTTCTTCTCCCCTTTCCTTCGTTTATCCCGTCTTTTGACGCTTCGCGCCCAAACGACAAGCCGCTTCCATAGCGGACATTGCCTTTAACAGAAAAAAGCCGCCTATCCCGCCTGGGATAAACAGCTTTCCATATGCGTCCTTCTTCCCCGTTTTCGCGAAAAGCGCGGGGCCTTATGGCCTCGCGCTTTTCCACATTACAGAGCGACCACGTTTTCCGCCTGGGGGCCTCGTTCGCTGGAAGCCACCTCAAGGCTGACTCTCTGGCCCTCGTTGAGGGTCTTGTACCCTTCTGCCTGGATGGCGGAGAAATGGACAAAAACGTCCTCGCCGGCGTCGGTTGTGATGAAGCCGTAGCCTTTCTCTGCGCTGAACCATTTTACTGTGCCTGTCGTGCTCATATTGTGCGCCTCCAAAATAAAAAATTATGCGGCCGGCCAAAATGCGGCCAAACGAAAAAATCACACACTTTTGTAAATCATCGTGCCATCAATGATTTACAGAAGTATGTGAAAATCAGTCCAACACTTGAATTACGGATTTAGTATACGCCGATCTTTTTGAAATATCAAGTGCTTTGAGGCAAAAAAGCGCCTCGCCGGCGCAATTTTTTCCGGCGGGGCGCTTTTCTTCCCAGGTTCAAAGGGCCCGCAATTGGTTGAGCGTCTGATTGATCACGCTTTGGGGCACATACCGAGAAGCCATGTTCATGGCTCTGTTCAGCGGCATATTCCAGGCCCGGCGCAGCATCGTCTGGTTGCGGAACAAGACGGGAAACTGCCGCTGCATCAGCGCCCGGGCCTGGGGATTGCTCAGCACTTCCCCCACAGTAATTTGGTTGTTTCTCAGGTTCACATCGTCGCCTCCTGCCAATCGATTCCCTCTATTCTATGCGGAGACAGCGGCCGGCGCGCCTATTTCCAAGGCCCGCCGGCGTCTCTTATCGGCCCGCCGCGGCGGCCAACACCTTTTTAGCCACGGCGCCGGCGGTTTTGCTGCCGCTTCCGCCGTTTTCCACCAGCACAATAAAGGCCAAGGGATATTCTTCATTGCGCAGAAAACCGGCAAACCAAGCGTGGGGCGCTCCGCTTCCATTTTCCGCTGTTCCTGATTTGGCGCAGAGCTCCAGCCCCGCCAGAGCGCCTTCGCCGTAGTTATTGACCACATTGTCCCGCATCATTTGGGCCAGCTGATCCGCCGTCTCCCGGCTCATCATCCGTCCGGCGGATTTGGTCCGATACCAGCGGGTCTTCCACCCGCTTTCCGTGGCGGCGCTGAGCAGCAGCTGGGGCTGGGCAGCCTGGCCGCCGTTGGCCGCCGCCCCCATGAAGACCATCATAGAGCAGGGGTTGACCAAATCCTGCCCCTGCCCCACGCCGGACCAAGCCAGAGCGCCTGGGTCTTGATCGTCGAAGACAAAAGAACCTTTGGCCGTCTCAATGCCGTTGAGGGAAAGAGATTCTGTCAGGCCCAGCTCTTTGCAGCGCTTTTCCATCTCTTTGGCCCCGATTTCCACCGCCAGCTGGCCGTATACGCAGTTGCAGGATTGGGTGAAAGCTTGTCCGATGGTCAGATCCCCATGGGGCTGGACGCAGGAGATCTGCGCGCCGCCGATTTCAATTTGCCCGTCGCAACGGAAAGAGCGTTGAAATAAATCCGGGACGGCGTCAATAGCCGCCGCCGTTGTGACGGCTTTGAAGATCGACCCCGGAACCACTGCGGCGCCCAGCAGCCGGTTGACGTACACTCCCTCATAAGCCGGGTCGTCGTCCCGGATTTCCGGCGGATTCTGGGGGTCGAAGGAGGGCGAAGAAACCATGCACAAAATTTCCCCTGTTTTATAATTGTAAACTCCCACCGTCCCCCGTCGGCCGTCCAACGCGTTATAGGCTGCGGCGCAGAGCTGAGCGTCCAGCGTCAGCGTCAAGTCCTGTCCGCCGCCGTTCACCCCGGAGATCGGGTTATACCCGGCCAATTTGCCGGCGAAGCGGGTCTGAACCCCCGAGCCCACTCGTCCTTGGGAATCGCCTACGGCGTGCATCGTCCCCAGACGGACGGCCCGGCTGTCGTGGTATCGCCGCGCTTCTTCCGCCGTCTGAGCCAGGATCTGACCGTTCCGATCCAGCACCCGTCCCCGGTTCAACCCGCCGTCGGCGTATAAATGCCGATTGGCCGGGAACGAAACCCATTGACTGCCCCGAGTAAAGAGGCGGAAGGAAAAGACGCCCAACCCCAAAGCCAGCAGACCGGCCAGCAGCAGGCAGAAAAAAGCCCGTTTTTCAATCTTCTTCATCGTCGTCCCATTCCTCCTCCAGATCCCGCTGAACGGTCTGCTTGTTTTGCAGGCGGATGGCGAAACTGGCGTTCTGCCTGGTGTCGGCGGCCTTCAAAAAGGCCAGCAGCCCCCAGGCGCTGATCATGCTGGAGCCGCCGTGGGAGATGAACGGCAGCGTCACCCCCGTCAGCGGCAGCAGATCCACCGAGCCGAAGATATTGAGGATACTCTGGAAAACCAGCAGAGAAGCGGCGGCGCAGGCGGCGATGGTATAAAAGCTGGAGCGCCCGGCCTTTGTGCAGCGGACGGCAAAGACTGCCAGAGTGATCAGGGCCCCCACGGCCAACAGGGCGATGATAAGGCCCCATTCTTCACAGAGCATTCCGAAAACCAAATCGGTGTCGGCGGCGAAAATATTTTTCAGCCAGCCTCGGCCCGCTCCCACGCCGACGAGCCCGCCGGAGGCGGCGGCGCTCATGGCCCGGGTCTGCTGGAACCCGGCGCCGCTGGCGTCCTGCCATACATGGCCCCAGACGGCGAAGCGGTTGGCGATATAGGGCTTGAAGCGCAGGATCATCATGCCCCCAAAGGCAGCGCCGCCGCAAATCAGCGATAGGGTTGCAAAATCCCCGGAACGCAGATAGGCGATGACCAAAAAAGTGACGAAAAACACGGCGGCAGAACCGAAATCCCGCATCAGAGCCAAGCAGCCCAGGCAAAAGCCAGAAAACAGAATAAAGCCATAGAGGTTGCGCCGGGCAAACAGCCGGTCCAGCGTGGCGGAGCCGGCGTAGACAAAGGCGATTTTAATCAACTCCGAGGGCTGAAAGCTGAAGCCGAACAAAGAAATCCAGTTGCGGGCGCCGTGGTTGACTCCGGCTATGGCCAGGTTGACCACAAACAGCGCCGCCGCCGCGGCTCCCATGAAGTGCCGCAATTTCACCGCCCGGCGCAGATCTCGCAGATAAAAGCCCAAGGCCAAAAAGCCCGCCACGCCTATGACGACGGCCAGCAGCTGCTTGAGCGTCGCCTCCGGCGCCGAAGAAGCCGTGACCGCCAGCGACAAGGTACAGAGGAAAAAGGACACGATTTCCATCTCAAAGCCCACCCGGCGCAGGGCCCGCAAGGCGCAGACATAACACCACATCAAGCAGCACAGGCCAAAAAAGGCCAGGGGAATCTGCCTGTTCCAATCCGGCCCTTGGCTGACGGCGAATTGTAGCACCGTAAACAACTGAAAAAAAGTTAAAATTACCAGCGAGGCCCAGGGGGAGACGGGCTTGGTCTGCCGACGCCCGGAGATTTCCGCCATCCTCCGAGAAAGCGGCGTCCGCTGAAATTCCAGGTCCACCCCGCCCAGCGTCAGAATATCTCCGTAGCGCAGCGGGGTTTTCCCTTCGATCTCCTGGCCGTTGACTCTGGTTCCCCCTTTGCTGCCGACGTCCATCACCTCCCATTTCCCCTGGTCGTCCCGAATCAGCGCCGCATGAGAGCGGGAGACGGTGGGATAATCCACCGTCAAATCCGCGCTGGCCGCCCGGCCCAGCGTGTTTTCCCAGTGAGTCACCGGCAAACGAACGCCCTCGGGCAGCAGCAGGCAGGCCCAGGTTTCCACCGGCGTTTTCACCTGCGCCAGCGAACGCAGCACGTCCAGCAGCAACCCCAAGGCCAACAGCGGCGCCGCCCACCGGAACGCTCCGGTATACCAGGGGCCCGCCTGAGGATAGGCCTGCAAAAAATCAAAAATCGGCTGAAATAACGCTTGTATCTGTTCCATAAAAATTCTACCTCAACAACAAAACAAGAGGGTTTCTTATCTTGTTATCATACCATTCCGCCCTGCAAACGTCCAGCTGAAAATCATCGAAAAACAGCAAAAGTAGACGTCGTAGACAGAAGCGCACCGGCGGTTTCGCAGGCGGACGCCGCCTGCGCCCGACGCCCTTCCCGCTCTGAAAATAGTGGTGGACATTCTCCCCCTTCCGTGATATGATGGAAAAATCAAGAACAAACGACTCCCTTTTGACGCGGGAGCCAAAGAAAGAAACGGCGGCGGAATCATGAGCATCTTGACGTTTCGGCTGGACCCAGAACGAAAACAGCCCTATTATTTTCAGCTTTACCAGCATATTTTGCAGGAAATTCAAGACGGCGGC
>CAJUIK010000063.1 GCA_910585875.1 uncultured Eubacteriales bacterium
GGCATGACGCAATCGAAGAAATCCACGCCCCGGGCCACGCCTTCGATAATGTTGGAGGGCGTTCCCACTCCCATCAGATACCGGGGTTTGTCCTGGGGCATATGGGGATCCAGGGCCTCGATGATTTCATACATCACCTCGGTAGGCTCCCCTACCGCCAAGCCGCCGATGGCGTAGCCGGGCAAATCCAGCTGGGCGATGCGCTTCATATGCTCGATCCGCAGCGCCGGATAAGCGCCGCCCTGATTGATGCCGAAGAGAATCTGCCCCGGGTTGACCGTGTCCTCCCGCTGCTTCAGCTGTTCCAACGCCTGTTTGCATCGTTCCAGCCACCGGGCCGTCCGGTCGATGGACTGCTTCACATAGTCCGGCGGCGAGGGGTTTTCAATACATTCGTCAAAGGCCATGGCGATATCGCTGCCCAAGTTCCATTGGATTTTCATGCTCTCCTCCGGGCCCATGAAAATCCGGCGTCCGTCGGTATGAGCCGCGAACTGTACCCCTTGTTCGCTGATTTTCCGCAGGCCGGCCAGGGAAAACACCTGAAAGCCGCCGCTGTCCGTCAAAATGGGCCCGTCCCAGTTCATAAAACGGTGCAGACCCCCCAACTGGCGGATGATCTGGTCCCCCGGCCGGACATGAAGATGATATGTGTTGGAAAGTTCAATTTGACATCCCACGGTCTTCAAATCCCGGGCGGAAAGAGCGCCCTTGATGGCGGCCTGGGTGCCTACGTTCATGAATACTGGGGTTTGCACAACGCCATGGAGGCAGGTAAATTGGCCCCGGCGGGCCGCCCCCTCTTTTTTAATGATCTGAAACATGGTTTTCTCCCTATTCTATCTCTTCTTCCGGCAGGTCGGCGGTTAAGCTTGGGGCGTCTGCCAGCTCTGCTTGGCGCAGAGCCCGCTGAATCTGCCGGGTGCGCACGCCCACCAGCTTATCCAGTTCTTCGTTGGCTTGGGCCAGCCTTTTCTGGGTGGATTCCAACACGGCGGCGAATTTGCCGAACTCCCCTTTGACAGACCCCAGCACTTTCCAAACCTCTGCCGAGCGCTTCTGCACCGCCAAGGTGCGGAAGCCCAGCTGAAGGCTGTTGAGCAGAGCCGCTGTGGTGGAGGGTCCGCCGAGGTTTACTTTATATTCCTGCTGAAGCTGCTCTACCAGACCCATGCGCACCGCCTCGGCGTACAGGCCCTCGATGGGCAGAAACATGAGGCCGAAATCGGTGGTGTTGGGCGGATCGATGTATTTTTCGTGAATATCCTTGGCAAAAAGGCGCAGCCTATCCCGCAATAGTTTGCGGGCTTGGACCACCAGCTGGGGGTCTCCGGCGTCGTAGGCGTCCAGCAGCTGCTGATAGGCGTCCGCCGGATATTTGGAATCAAAGGGCAGCCACACAGGCTTATCCCCGTCGCCGGGCAATTTGACGGCAAATTCCACCACGGCGGCGGAGCCTCGCTTGGTATGGACGTTTTTTTCATATTGTTCCGGCGCCAGGATTTGCTCCAAAATCGCCTCCAGCTGGAGTTCCCCCAGAGTTCCCCGGGTTTTGACGTTGGACAGCACTTTTTTCAGATCCCCCACCCCGGCGGCCAGGGTTTGCATCTCCCCCAGCCCCCGATAAACCTGCTCCAGCCGCTGGCTGACGATGGCAAAGGAATCGTTCAGCTTTTTCTCCAAGGCGGTTTGCAGCTGATCGTCCACTGTATGGCGAATTTGTTCCAGCTGATTTTGGTTGTCCTGGCGCAACTGCGCCATGGACCCGCCCAGGGAACGGCGCAGATTCTCTAACTTGAGCTCCGTTTGCATCATCTGGTCTGCCTGCTGCTGGCGCAGGGCGGTCAACTGGTCTTTCATCGTTTGAGCCTGCATCTGAGTCAGCGTCTCCATTTTGGCGGAAAGGGCCGCGATTTCCAAAGCGGCCTCGTCCGCCCGGTTGGATTTATTCAGCCGGGCCAAAGCCTGTCGGAGCCAGAGAAACAAGACGCCCACGGCCAGCAAATTGCCCAAGCAAAGCAAAACAGAAAGAACCGGCAAAAATCCCTCCATTGAAATTAGCCGATCAGGTCCAAAATCATGCCGGCGTACATCTTGCAGGCGTTGACCACATCTTTCACATCCACCGTTTCATTATAAGTATGGATACCCTCGGCGTTGGAGGGGCCGTATTGGATTGTGGAGATGCCGGCCTCCCGGAAATACCGGGTGTCGCTGCTGGCCCACTGGTAGGCGGCGATCAGATCCACGCCCATCAGTTCCTTGGCGCAGCGCCGGGCGGAACGGACGATAGGATCGTCGATGGAACAATAATTGCCTGTCTCGCCGCCCCGGTAGGTAATCTGGCAGCAACCCTCCAGCCCCAGCCCAGCCACAATCTGGGCCAGCCGGTCTTTCACTTGCTGACCGGACACGCCGATGGGCACTCGGCAGTCCACGTCCAGCTCGCATTTATCCGCTACCATATTGTATTTGGAGCCGCCTTGGACGACGCCGAAGTTCAGCGTCACATGGTCCATACAGTTTTCTACGCCGGGAACCTTTTGAATATCCCGGATAGCCTGCTTGGAAACCTCCATCACCTGGGCGATTTCGCCGGTATACTCCCCGTGAATCTGCCGCAGGGATTTCATGGCCTGCATCAGCTCGCCCATACGCTCCACAGCGCTTTCTCCCACATAGGGGGAAAGGCTGCCGTGGGCGCTACGGCCGGACATGACGATATGGACGCCCAGGTTCCCTTTTTGTCCCACTTCGATATTGTCATAGCCGGTGGGCTCGGGCACAATGCCCCAATCCCCTTGGATATACCCGTGTTCAAACAGCCATTGGGTACCATGATATCCGCCGGTCTCTTCGTCCGGCACGATGGTATAGAGAATCTCCCCTTCCAGCTGGGCGTTGTGCTGGGCCAGCATAGCGATGGCGAACAGCGAGGCCCCCAAACCGCATTTCATATCCGAAGTCCCTCGGCCCAGCATCCGTCCGTCCACAATCTGGCCGGAATAGGGCGGGAAATCCCATTTTTCCCGGTCGCCGGCGGGCACCACGTCGCAATGGCCGTTGAACACCACGCGCTTGCCCCCCTTTTTGCCGAAGGTAGCCAGAATGTTGGGTCTTTCCGGAATAGGCCGCACAACCTCATAGGGGATATGATAGGAATCCAAGAAATCGCAGAGGAATTTTGTGACGTCCTCCACGTCGCAGGGCGGGTTTTCTGAGGGGATCTGGATCAGTTTGGCACAGAAATCCAGCAAATCCTGCTGGCGTTGGTCGATGACGCTCCATATTTCGTTGCTGGTCATGAGAAATCGTCCTTTCTATTGGGCGGCTGGGCCGCGTTTTCTGACTGTTTGCTATTCTGAGATTGATCGCCCGGCTGAGCCGATAAACTCCCGCAGCAGGGAATCTGCCGGCGTTCTTTCCGGCGGAACGGCGGGCAAAGCCTGCAAAAAAGCCAACAATTCCCGGCTGAGCTGGCCGGCTTTCCCCTCTTTGGGCAGATTTTCCGCCGAAAGAAAGCTGGCGTATAAAGCGGCTTCATAGGGGATGAAGGAATCTAGTTCGTAATCGGCCATCCGTTTGAAGGGAATGATGTGATTTTCCTCCCCGGCTGTGACAGAAGGCAGCATGGCCATCGTTTGTTCAAAATTTCTCCCCCGGTACAAGCTGTCTCGGAGCAGTCGGCGCATCAGCCGGATCAGCGAAGGGTGCAGACAGTCGCCCTCCTTGGTCCGCAGCCGTGTGCGAACGCTGATATAAACCCGGCTGGAAAAATCCGCCGCTCCAGCCACAACCGGGTTCAGCGCGTGAATTCCCTCAAAAATAACGAATTCCTCTGGCGACCGCTGAAAACGAAAGCCCGGTTTCCGGGTCTGAGTGGGAAAATCGTAATCGGGCACGTCTACCGGTTTGCAGTCAAAGATATCCTGCATCTGCTGGCTGAACAGCGGAATATCCAGCCGGTAAGGGGATTCATAATCGATTTCCCCTTCCGGAGTCAAAGGGATATTGGGGCTGGGAATGGGCAGAAAATAATTGTCCATCGACAAAAAACGGGCCGGGCAGCCCCGCTTTTCCAGCGCCTGGGCCAGCCGGGCGGCCGTGGTGGTCTTGCCCGAACCAGAAGGGCCGCACAGCAGCACGACGGGGCGCTCTTTCCGACCTTGGACCAGCGAAGCGGCCACAGCGTCCACCTGGGCCAGATAGTCTTGTTCGCATTGGCGAATAAATTGCTCCCCGGATTCCGCCAACGCAGTTTTCAGAAAATCCATATCTAAAAATTGTATTGTCATCTGCAAATCGCTCCCATTGGCGGCTTTGCCGCCTTTTTTATAACAGTCGTCTTCTATCGCGCAGGCTCATTATATCAAACTTTCCCTCCTGCCGCAAGACGGCCTTGAAGGAATGTTCGATCTCCTCCCGCTGGAAGAAGAAAGCCTCTTTATCGCTGTTGAATCCCGTCGGAAATTAAGATATAATAAAAGCGCCCGGTTTCGTTGGTCGACGCCGGCCGTTCTCTCTAACAATAATAGAGAAAGAAATAATCAAAAATTTCTCCCGGAAAGGGGATTGGGATGAAACTGAAAAGACGGCTTTTGTTATGTTGCTTGTCGCTGCTCCTGCTGTCCGTCTGCCTGCCCAGGCCGGAGAGCCGGGCGTTGGAGGCGGATCCGACAGTTCGCGTCGGTTTATATTATGGTTCCGACGCCTTGCCCGCCGCCAATCTGCAAAATGTTTCTGGCATGGGTTCCGGCTATCGGTTGGGATATTTTGATTGGCCTTCCGGTCAGTTCGTCTCTTTGATGGAAATTGACACAGTGGAAATCACCGTCGTCAAGGACAAGCTGATCTATATCAACGGCAAAAATTATACCGACGTGGCGCCCGCCAGTTATACTGCGGCTATCGGCCCCTATCATTTGCAAACCAACCGCCAGTTTTCCAGCTGGCAGGAGGCGCTGAATTTTTGCCAATCGCTGCCTATGGAGGCCTTCCCCGCCTATGTAAACGGCGCGTATACCGCCCGAATCGGTCAATATTCTTCTGCTGCTGAAGCGCAGAGCGCTCAAGCCGCTGTGTCCGCCGCGGCCGGCTCGACGTCCGTCTGCGGATACAGCCAGAGCTGTTATACCGTCACAGCCACAGGCTCCAACGACATTCTATTCGAATTGGACAGCGGCGGCCATTGCCTGGGAATCCAACCCCGGGGCGACAAGACTCAGACCTGGTTCAAGGGATACAAATATTATGGCGGCTTTGAATACAACCGGGTCAATGGAAACGACGTCACTGTGATCAACGTAGTCAAGATGGACGACTACTTGAAAGGCGTGGTTCCCTACGAGATGAGCGCCTCTTGGCCGGTTGAAGCGCTGAAGGCCCAAGCCCTTTGCGCCAAATCCTATTGCGTGCAGAACAAAAATAAGCATCGCTCCCAAGGCTTTGACCTCTGCAATTCCACCGATTGTCAGGTCTATCGGGGAACTAACTCCGCCACAGCCAATTCTGACGGCGCGGTGGAGGCTGTCTCTGGCCAGTACGTCGTCTACAACGGCCAAATCGCCCAAACTTTTTATCATGCTTCCAGCGGCGGCGCCACTGAGGATGTGGAAAACATATGGGACGATTATGTCCCCTATCTGAGGGGTGTGGAAGATACGTATTTGACCAACAAAATCAGCTGGTCGGCCAAGCTGACCAACGAAAGCGTAGCGGCTATCCTGCGAGGCAAGGGATATAGCGTCTCCTCGGTGACTGACGTCTATGTCAGCGGCTTGACCCGAAGCGGCAACGTCCGGGAGCTGACGATAGCCCAATCCAACGGAAAACCTCTGGTCTTTTCCGGCGAAAAAGCCCGTACCATTTTAAATAATTCTGCCTATGACGTGTCTTTTTTGAGCCATCGGTATACGATCTCCGGCAGCGGCGGCAGCCCTTCCGGCGGTTCTTCCAGCGGAGGTTCTGTTTATATCAACGACAAGCAGACGGACCTTTCCGGTTTGCAGGCCATAGGGAAAAATGGCGTTTCTCCCCTGGCCTCCGGCAATCTTTCCGCGGTTACCGGCAAGGGGACGGTTTCTCTAACCCCCTCTTCTTCGGCCGGCGCCTCCAGTTCCGTCAACACGACGGGCAGCGGCGTTTATGCTGTGTCCGGTTCGGGCAGCGGCCATCATGTGGGCTTGAGCCAATGGGGCGCCAACGGCATGGCCAAGGCGGGATTCGATTATCAGCAGATTATCAAATTTTATTTTACAGGAGTGCAGGTAGGCCCTGCTGCGTAACCAAGATGAAAAAAAGCGATTTTACCTATGATTTGCCCGAGGAGCTGATTGCCCAGACGCCGCTGGAAAAGCGGGACGGCTCTCGCCTGCTGGTTTTGGACAAAAAAACAGGCAGAACGGAACACCGGCATTTTTATCAGATCGGCCAATACCTGAAACCGGGCGACTGCCTTGTTATCAACGACACCCGAGTGATTCCCGCTCGGCTCTATGGCCAGAAGACGGGAACCGGCGGCGCGGCGGAAGTTTTGCTGCTCAAAGATTTGGGACAAAACGCCTGGGAGTGCATCGTTTACCCCGGCAGGCGGTTGAAGGCCGGCGCTCAGTTGACGTTCGGCGACGGACGGCTGACGGCGACCGTCCGTCAAGTGCTGGAAAACGGCAACCGAATCATCGATTTTTGCTATCAAGGCGTCTTTTTGGAAATTTTGAACCAGTTGGGCGAAATGCCTCTTCCCCACTACATCAAGGAAAAGCTGGCCGACCCAGGCCGATATCAAACGGTTTACAGCCGGGAGCCCGGTTCGGCGGCGGCGCCCACCGCCGGCCTGCATTTTACCCCGGAGCTGATGGAACAGCTGAAATCTCAAGGCGTGATTTTTGCCCCAGTGACTCTCCATGTTGGGTTAGGCACCTTCCGCCCGGTGAAGGAAGAGGAAATCACCGACCATGTAATGCACTCGGAGCAATATTGCGTCTCGCCGGAGACGGCGGAAACCATCAACCGCGCTCGGCAAAACGGAGGACGCGTCGTCGCTGTGGGCACCACCTCCTGCCGCACGCTGGAAACCGTGGCCGATGAAAACCGGACGATCCATCCGGGGCAAGGCTCCACAGATATTTTCATTTATCCAGGCTATTCTTTCAAAGCCGTCGACGGGCTGATCACCAATTTCCATTTGCCAGAGAGCACGCTGGTGATGCTGGTCTCCGCCTTGGCCGGCCGGGAACACATTCTCAGCGCCTATCAAGAGGCGGTGGAGCGGCGATACCGCTTTTTCAGCTTTGGGGACGCGATGTTGATTGTGTAAGCGGGCGGCTATTCGGCGCAGAAGGAGGCGGTTTCTTGCTGTTTCACACATTCCGCTCCCAGGATGAGCGAAGAGCTTTTGGCGGCTCTTATTTTATCGAGCTGCAATACTGCAAATTGGCCCCAAACGCCGATCTGAAGCAAATCGTTTCAGTGGGCTCCATTGTAAATTGGGCAAACGATTCCCTTTATATCCACGGCGACGACGACGGCGCGTTTCTATCGCAGTATGGAGAAATTTTGACGGGGGGCGTTTACAACAATGGAGAAACCGGTCCGGCAGATCTATGCGGAATCAATTATTACTCTCCGCAGCAGGCTCGCCTGATTGCAGAACGGATCATGGAACAGAAACCGCTGGAGCTTCAAGTTTTGTTGGATTGGCTGGAAAGAGGAACGGGATATAATGGCTTTTATCTTTTAGGGCTTTGATCCCTGTCTCATGATAACCCAAAGCACAGTTCCCTTTAAGTCACGCAACGAATCGGCGCTATGCCCCCCTGCCGGGAACATAGCGCCGATTTTGGTTATTCCATAGTCACCCGATGGAAAGTCTTTTTTCCCTTTTTGATCAGAAATTCGCCGGAGAACTGGTCTTTGCCAAAGCGGGCGGCGGGGTCGGCTGCTTTTTCATCGTTGATCAATACGCCTCCCTGCTCCACCAGCCGGCGGGCCTCCTTTTTGGAGGGAGCCAGCTTGCATTTGACCATCAGATCCAGGATTCCAATGGAGCCTTCTGTAAAATCAGATTCTGTCAAGGCGGTGGAGGGCGTATTGCTCTTATCTCCGCCGCCGGCAAACAGAGCCTGCGCCGCTTTCTGGGCCTTTTCCGCCTCTTCCTCCCCGTGGACCAAGCCTGTCAGCTCATAGGCCAGGACTTCTTTGGCCCGGTTGAGCTGAGAACCTTCCCAATTTGTCATCTCGTCGATCTGTTCCAGCGGCAGGAAGGTGAGCATCCGCAGACATTTGATCACATCTTCGTCTCCCACGTTGCGCCAATATTGATAGAATTCAAAGGGCGAGGTCTTGTTCGGGTCCAGCCAGACGGCGTTGCCCGCGGTTTTGCCCATTTTATTTCCCTGGGAATCGGTGAGCAGGGTGATAGTCAGGCAGTGAGCGTCTTTGCTCAGCTTCCGCCGGATCAGTTCGGCGCCGCCCAGCATATTGCTCCACTGGTCGTTGCCGCCGCACTGCATATTGCAGCCTACGGTCTGGAACATATGATAGAAGTCATAGGACTGCATAATCATATAGTTGAATTCCAAGAACGAAAGGCCCTTTTCCATCCGCTGCTTATAACATTCGGCCCGCAGCATATTGTTTACCGAGAAACAAGCGCCCACTTCTCGCAGCAGCTCCACATAATTCAGCTTCAGCAGCCAGTCGGCGTTGTTGAGCATCAGGGCTTTGCCTGGGCCGTCGCCAAAATCGATAAAACGCTCCATCTGCCGTTTGAAGCAGGCGGCGTTGTGGTCGATGTCTTCTTTGGTCAGCATTTTGCGCATATCGGTGCGGCCGGAGGGGTCGCCAATCATGGTGGTGCCGCCGCCAATCAGGGCGATGGGTTTGTTGCCCGCCTGCTGCATCCGTTTCATAAATGTCAGGGCCATAAAATGGCCGGCTGTCAGACTGTCCGCCGTGCAATCAAAGCCGATATAGAAAGTAGCTTTGCCGTTATTGATTAAATCGCGGATCTCCTCTTCGCTGGTGGTCTGGGCAATCAAGCCTCTGGCCGTCAACTCGTCATACAAAGTCATGGATTTCAATCTCCTTTTCTGTTCTCCGGCCTGGGCGGGCATGAAAAAACGCCCTGCTACCCCATCAGCCGGGATAGAGGGCGAAACAATTCCGCGGTACCACCTCTGTTTGCATACTTCTTGCGACAGTATGCCTCATGGAGCGCCAACACGCTCCCGCGCTGTAACAGGCGCAGCCTGTAACCGCCTACTGAGGGATCGCCCGTTCGGGGTTCTGCTCATGGAGGTATTTCACAGGCGTTCCGCAGCCGCTCTCACCTTCCGCGGCCTCTCTGAAGCGAAATATACCCGCTACTTCTTCCAATCATTGCATTTTACAAACTATAGTATATCAGGTCGCCTTGGCCTTGTCAAGTCCAATCCGGCTATCCTCGTCGACGATCAAGGGGGCGCCAATCCTCCTCGCCGGCGGCATACCGCATTATAGATTCAGCAGCGCGATGGCCAACAAGATAATGGCGACGGCTTTCCATTGTCGCTTGGTCAGCCGCTCTTTGAAAATCAGCACGCCGGCGAAGGCCACCGCCGCCAACGTCCCCACTCCGTTGGTGGGATACACAATCACCGCCGGTAAAACGGACAGGGCTTTGAGCGTCAGCCGAGATGCAAAATAATTGGGGATGCCAAACAGAAAGCCAAACAGCAGATCCGGCCAGCCCGGCCGCTCTTTTTTGGCCAGCAACATCCCGGCGGAGATCAACAGAGCGACGCCAAAGGTGTAAAATAAGAATTGGGCGGAAAAATTCTGTCCAAACAGTTCTTCAAAGATTTTAGACATGGAATAGACGCAGCCGTCTACCGCAAATAAAGCCAGAAGACCGCCGTTGACCTGCGGCGCTTCAGCGCCGGGCTGATAATTGATCATGACGATGGCCGCCAGCGAAAGAAGAAAGCCTATGATTTGAGCGGCGCCCGGTTTTTCTCCGAAAACCGTCAAAGAAAGAACCAGCGGCACAATCAACGACAGTTTGGAGTAAATCGACGTCAGGACAATTCCGCTGCGGGGCACGTTGTATTGCATCAGCATCAGGCTGATCAGATACAAAGCCCCGTTAAAAAGGCCCAACCCCAACGCCCCGCCGGCGCCTGCGGGAAACAGCTCCCCTGCCCCGGCGAAATATCCTGCCAGCAGCGTGCAAGCGAGATAATTTGCCGCCAGCATCCCCATATCGCTTTTGATTCGGCTTTTGCTGCACCTCATAATAACGGAAGTCGCCGTTCCGCTGAAAATAGCCAATAACAGATAGATCATTGCGGGCCTCCTGGAAATCGACTGTTTGAAAGAAGGGAAAACAGAACGCGCCTCGAGGAGGTCTCGAATTCCCCGGCGCCTCGCTTCCCTTTTGTTCGACTTGAAATTTCCTCGCTTATTATAGCATGGGCAAACTCCATCTTCAAGACGGCTTTGACATTATAAAAAATGCTGTTCAGGAGGTTTTTGAATGAGATTGTTGTTTGAAATGGACGAGAAAGACTATGAGCCTGACGGCCAAGTCTTGCTTCGCCCCTCCGCGCGGGGCATTATCATCCAAACTGGGAAAATCGCCATGGTCCGTAGCTTGAAATATGCGTATTACAAATTCCCCGGCGGCGGCATAGAAGCAGGCGAAAGCCGGATACAGGCCTTGATCCGGGAAACCGCCGAAGAGGCGGGGCTCTGCAT
>CAJUIK010000064.1 GCA_910585875.1 uncultured Eubacteriales bacterium
GAGGCGGACAGCGTGCTCTACACCTGGGCCGGGCCGGAAATCGCTGTGGCGACTACCAAGGCGTATTCGGCCCAGCTGGCGGCGCTGTATCTCATCGCCTTCAAGGCTGGCTTGGCCCGGGGAACTCTGACGGAAAAGCAGGTCCGGGAATACTGCCGGCAGGTGAGCCAGCTGCCCGAGCTGATTCAGCAGGCGCTGCGCACCCGGCCTCAGATTCAGTATCTGGCATCTCTATACAGCAACCGGCAAAGCGTGTTCTTCATCGGCCGGGGGGTGGATTACGCCGCCGCCCAAGAGGCCTCGCTGAAACTAAAAGAGATTTCCTATATCCATAGCGAAGCCTACGCCGCCGGCGAATTGAAGCACGGCACGATTTCCCTGATTGAAGACGGGGCGCTGGTGGTGGCGCTGGCCACTGACCCAGCCCTGTATGAAAAGACGTTGTCCAATATCAAATCTGTCAAGGCTCGGGGCGCCAGCGTCATTCTGGTAACCGATCGGCAGATGGAGGCGGACCCGGAAATTTGCGATTTTGTGGTGCAGGTTCCGGCCTGCGACCCGGCCTTGTCCGCGTCCCTTTCCATCATCCCAATGCAGCTGTTTTCCTATTACATGGGCGTCTATCGGGGCTGCGACATTGACAAACCCCGCAACCTGGCCAAGTCCGTCACTGTAGAATAACCGCGGCGGGATCGACCGCTTTGGTTCCTTTGGATCAGACGGGATAGATGCAGCAAAACGCGGCTTCGGATTTTCCGAGGCCGCGTTTTCTCGCCCAATCTTTCGGCAAAAGGGGGTTGCGCAATCTAAAAAAAAATCTATAATAGAACTTGAGACTTTGCAGGGTTTGAGACCCTGGTCGGAGGAGGAAGCCGCTCATGGATGAAATTGATGTAAAGATTCTGCGCCGCCTGAAAGACAACGCCCGCGAAAACGCCTCAGTGATCAGCGAAAAGGTGAGTATGTCGGTATCCGCCGTCATCGAACGAATTCGCAAGCTGGAAAATTCGGGGATGATCAAAAAACACACCACCATCATCGATCAGGGCAAGGCGGGCAAAGACGTGACCAGCTTTATCTCCGTCAGCCTGGAGCATCCCAAGTATATCGAAGATTTCGCCAATTTCGTCAAGGATAACAAAGAAATTTTGGAGTGCCACTATATTACAGGCGATTTTGATTTCATGCTCAAGGTGGTGACCAACTCCACTCAGACGCTGGAACGGGTGCTCAACCAGATTAAAAGCGTGGTAGGAGTCAAAATGACGAAAACCATCGTTATTCTATCCACAGTAAAAAACGAATATTCCGTAGATCCAGAGGAGATTTTGAAATAATTCCCGCCTGCAAAACTGAGGCGGTTTTGCAGGATTTGAGGGGTTTTAACGAGAAAATAGTTCTGAAACGCACTATTTTGCCCTGTTTGCGGGGCAAAAACGGATAATTCCTCTGGATTTTAAAGAGATTGGATGATTTTGCTTGACAAATCAGAGGGGGATACGGTATACTGGCATAGTCAAAGCAATTTTGGGCAAACAGTAAGGAGCCGGTTATGGCAGAGGGGAACCCGATTTTTGGCCCTTCCAACAGTGAAGACGCGCTGGCGCGCCGTTACGCGCGGCTGGTGAGCCGATGCGCGCGGCCTTACTTCCTGACGGGCGGCGATTGCGACGACCTGACTCAGGAAGGGATGATTGGTCTGCTCAAGGCCATTCGGGAATATGACCCCAGCCGGTCCGACAATTTTGAGGCATTTGCCGTGTTGTGCATCCGCCGCCAAATCTATGACGCGGTGCGCCGCAGCAAAAGGAAAGACGGGCATTTACAGATCGAGTTTGTGGAGTTCACTGAAAGCAGCGATCAAGAGCGTTTGTCAGGCGTCAAATTTCAGCAAGATCCTGAAACAGAGTTGATGGCCAAGGAATCGGCGTTGGAGATTCAATCCGCCCTGTCCGGGCTGCTGTCCGTTTTTGAAACTTCCGTCCTGAGATTCTATCTCGAGGGTTATACTGCGTCGGAGATAGCCCAAAAGCTTCAGAAAGAGAAGAAATCAGTGGATAACGCCATTGGGCGTATTAGGCGGAAATTGGCCCAATACCTTCAAAAAGGCGACAGCAGGGATTCGTTCTCCTGTTCGCAATAAATATTCACCCCATTCAGTGGGAGAAAAAGAGAGGTAACTCAAAATGTTCCAGGACAAAACGCTTGTATGCAAAGAATGCGGCAATGAATTCGTCTTTACTGCCGGCGAACAAGAATTTTACGCAGAGCGGGGTTTCCAGAATGAGCCTCAGCGCTGCAAGACTTGCCGCGACGCCAGAAAAGCTGCTGCCAGAGGTCCCCGGGAGTATTTCACAGCCACTTGCGCCGCCTGCGGCAAAGAGGCTAAAGTGCCTTTTGAGCCTAAGAGCGACCGGCCTGTCTATTGCAGCGAATGCTTTGCAAAGATGAAGGAAGAGCAGCAGGGTTAAGCTCGGAGCCTCTTTCGATCAGACTTTGTTTCGTCACAGTTGAGCCAAAGGGAGCCGGGCCCAGTCGGTCCGGTTCCTTTATTATATTCAGAATGTTCCCCGGAACAGTGGATTTTTTTCGGCGAACCTATTGAACGGCGTCGTATGTTCCGTTATAATGATGGCAGACTAAGACCGAACAGGAGGTGCAAAGACAATGGTAGTGACAAGAGATACCACAATCGGCGAAGTGCTGGCTGCGGATATGGAAGCCGCCCGTTATTTCATGGAGATCGGGATGCACTGCATCGGCTGTCCTTCTTCCAGCGGCGAATCCATCGCCGAGGCCTGTATGGTGCATGGCGTCAGCGAAGACGACCTGTTGAGCAAGCTGAACGAGCATTTCCAGTCCAAGTAACAAAGCCGTCAGGCGCAGGGCAGGCCGGTGCAATTTCCCGGCCTGCCTTTTTCATCTATTTTCTTTGTCTGAAAACGCGATTTTGTAATCGAGCGGAAAATTAAGAGAAAGGGGGAGGCGGACTTGAAAAGCGTCAAGCGTTCCAAGAGAATAGAGGGTCTGGCCCGGCTTTGTCAGGGCGCCAAGCGGGTGATCGACGTGGGCTGCGACCACGCCCAGCTCTGCGCATTGCTGACGACAGAATGGGGAGTAGACCACGCCTATGCCTCGGATATTCGTCCCGGCCCCCTGGAAAACGCCCGCCGCACCATTCAACTCCAGGGCTTGGAAGGCAAAATTACCCCTGTACTGTGCGACGGTTTGGAGGCTTTTGGCCCTGGGGACGGGGATACCATTGTAATCGCCGGCATGGGGGGAGACGAGATTTCCTCCATTTTGCGGCGGGCGCCCTGGGTTCGATCGCCGGAGATTCGGCTGGTTCTCCAGCCTATGACGGCGGCGGACAGACTGCGCCGCAGTCTGACGCAAGGGGGCTTTGCCATCTGGCGAGAAATTGTCATTCAGGACAGCGGCAAATTGTATACGGCTATGGAGGCCCGGGCCGGAAAGGATCAAAGCGGCGCGGCGGATTTTGCTTGGCTGCTGAGCCGTCCTCTGACGGAGGACCCTCTATGGCCCCTTTATCTGGATAAGCTGTTGGCCAAATATCGGGCCAGCGCTCTGGGCCAGCACACCGCCGGCGTCAAGGATACGGCGGAACAGCGGGCGCTGGCGCTATTGCAAAGGCTTTGGGAAGAGCAGGTGAACTAATATGTCTTTGGACGCGATTACGATCAACGCCCTATGCCGGGAACTGGGGCGGGAGCTGGCGGACTGCCGGGTAGATAAAATTCATATGCCCCGGCGGGAAGAAATCATGTTCAATCTCCGCAGCGCCAGGGGCGGCTTTCGGTTGGCGGTCAGCTGTTCCGGCGCCGGCGGCCGGGTCTATCTGACAGATGAAAAAGCGGAAAACCCAGAAGCGCCGCCGATGTTCTGTATGCTGCTGCGCAAGCATTTGACGGCGGCTCGGCTACTGGAAATCAGCCAGCCGGACTATGAGCGGATGCTGCGTTTTCGGTTTTCCGCTTATGACGAATTTGGAGAGATCTCGGAAAAGTCGCTGGTGATTGAGCTGACGGGCCGGCGAAACAACCTGATTTTGCTGGGGGCGGACGACGCGATTTTGGGATGCCTGAAAAAGGTGGATGCAGAAATGTCCCCTCAAAGGCCCATTCTGCCTGGGCTGAAATACCGGATGCCGCCAGGCCAAGCCCGGCAGCGGCTGGTTCAGCTGGAGGAAGAGGGCGCGCTGTTCGCCGTAAATCAGATTGCCGACATGGCCCAAGCGGCCAAAGAGCTGGGAGAGCGGTTTGATTTGGTGTCGCCCATTGTGGGCCGAGAGCTGGCCTCTCGGGCCAAAGGCGACCGAAACGCTCTGGCTCGACAGCTGCTTTTGCTGGCGGAACGGACGCGTCAAGGGGATTATCAGCCCACGATGATCTGCCAGGACGGAGCCTACCGAGATTTTACCTTTATGCCCATGGAGCAATTTGGCCCGACGGCAGAATGCCGGCAGATGGGCAGCTTTTCTCAGCTGATTCGGGAATTTTACGCGGAAAAAACAGGGGAGGAGCGGCGAAAAAACGCCTCTGCCGCATTGGTGCGGATGATGTCTACCGCAGAAGCCCGGCTGACCAAAAAACTGGCCAATCAGGCCGCCGATTTGCTGAAAGCCCAGAAACGGGAAGAATTGAAGCGCAAGGCAGATCTGATTATGGCCAATATTCACGCCATTCCCCCCGGCGCCGAAAGCGCCGTGGTAACCGACTATTTTTCACCCGAGATGAAACAAACCGTCTTGCAGCTGGATAAAGAGAAGACCGCCCAGCAAAACGCCCAGGCTCTTTTTAAGGAATATGCTCGGATGAAAAACGCCGAAGCCGCTCTGACTGAACAAATCGCCCAGGGCAAACAAGAGCTGGAGTATGTGGAAACTGTGCTGCTGTCCCTGTTGGAGGCCCAGGATATGAAGGACGTGACCGCCATCCGAGAGGAGCTGCTGGAAGGCGGTTATCTGCGCAGCCGAGAGAAGGGCAAGCGGAAAAAAGCTCCTGTTTTCCGGCCTCGGGAATATGTTTCCCCCAGCGGGATGCGAATCCTCTGCGGCCGAAATAACCGGGAAAACGACTGGCTGACTTTGAAAACCGCCGCCAAAAACGATGTGTGGTTCCATGCCCACCAGGCGCCGGGCTCCCATGTGATCCTATTTATAGGAGGCGGGAAACCGGAGGCGGGAGATCTGGAATACGCCGCTTCTATTGCGGCGGGACACTCCAAAATGGCGGGACAGAGCCTGGCCGCTATCGATTACGCCTTGGTTCGCCATGTGAAAAAGCCTTCCGGCGCAAAACCGGGTATGGTGATTTATACCGATTATAAAACGCTGTTTGTCAAACCGCTGGCGGAGGACAGGGATCGCTGAACGCTCGCCAATAAGCCGACGGAACAAGAGCGGCGCCCCTTGAGCTAAGGCGCCTGGGGCTAACAAAATAAGCGCCCGAAGGCGCTTATTTTTTCTCAGCGGAGCGCTATTTGTTTTCTTCCAACGACAAGGCTTTGTAAATCATCTGTACTGCCTCCGCTCGAGTCAGCGGTTCGTTGGGGCGGCTTTCGCCGCCGGCGGCGTCCATCACGCCGCAGCAAAGGGCAGAGTTGACGGAAACGGCGGCCCAACTGGGGATCTGATCGCCGTCCAGCAGCTGTCCTTCCGCCCAGCCCTGGGGCAGCGCCATGGCTCGATCCAGCATGACGACGGCCTCCGCTCGGGTGACGGGATCCTGAGCCCGCAGCACTCGGCTGCCGGCGCCGTCCGGGCTGCCGGCCACAATACCGGCGTGCAGCGCCGCCGCCGAGGCGGCTTTGGCCCATTGGGGCGTTTGGGCGTCGTCCGCCAGGCCGCTGGGAATCGCCGCCGTAGGCAGCGGAACTTCGGCCGCGGCCATTGTCATGGCGATGAACTGGGCCCGGGTGACGGTTTCATCCGGCGAAAGGAAATAATCGCCGCCTATATTTTCCCCGGAGAAGACGCCGGTTTCCGCCAGGCGAATAGCGGCGTAGTGGCTGGGGTCGTCCGTCAGGTCCGCATAGCGGACGGTTTGTTTGGCGGATTGTTTTTTGACGGTGATCTTCACAGCGGCGGGATTGGACGCGTTCCCGTTCTGATCCACGACGCAGTAGGTGAATTTTTCACTGTAAGCTTTGCCTTCCAGAGGGGTATAACAAAATAGACCGTCCTCGTTCAGCTCTACCGCGCCCTTTTTGGGCTGGCTCACCAGGCAAAACGTCATGGAATCGCCTTCGGCGTCCGACGCTTCCAGCTGGCCGGAACAAGGCAGATCCACATAGGTTTCAAATTCCATTGCCTGGGCCAAGGGCGCGCTGTTGGGTTGGTCGCTTAGGTTGATATTGACGGCGACGCTTTTGTCTCCGGCGCCGTAATCGGCAAACACCGGGATAAAAGAAAAGCTGGCGTGGGCGTCTCCCGGGCCGGCGGGATCAAAGGACAGTGTGTTCAGCCCGTCTGCCGTGACGCCTTCGCCGCACAACAGGGGACGGCCCGCTATTTTCAGTACGCCGACCTGCTGGTCGGGCAGGCTGTTGATCACAATGCCCTCTAACTTATCGTCTCCCTCCAGACGAGAGATGAAATCTTCTTGAGAAAAAGCGACTGCCGCGCCGCTTTCCTCAGATTTGGAAAAGACGGCCACTGCCGGCGCCTGCCGGGGTTTATCGAACAGCGCCCGGACCCCAGGCGCGGCGGCCAAAGCGACGGCGCAGCAGCAAAGGGTCGCCGCCGTCCGAATTTTGCAGGTGCGGGTATCCATAGGACAGGTTCCTCCAATTCAACAGGTGATGTCCGCCAGAAAGCCAGGCGACCTCGCGGGCCGGTCAAGCTGGCGGCGGGTTTTATTTGGTATCCATAGTTTCTGAAAGCCTGGCGGGAATATTCTCTGTTTCACAGCCCGGAAAGACGTTAAATCTTACCAGAGAAGCGAAAAACCGCCGTTTGACAGAGTTGATTGCTTTTTTTGAGAGGGGATAATATGAGCAAAAAGAGTTTACCCAGATGGTCCTGGGCCTTGCCAGTCGTTTTTCTCTGTTTCTGCCTTTGTTCATGCAGCGCGATTTTTCATGAGCACGAATGGCAGGAGGCCACCTGCGTCGAGGCTAAAATCTGCGTCGATTGCGGGGACTTGAAAGGGAAGCCCTTGGGGCACGACTGGGAAGAGGCGACCTGTTCGGCGCCTAAGACCTGCCGCCGCTGCGGCGCCGCAGAAGGGGAACGGATCGAACATGAGTGGACGCCGGCTACTTGCTTGGAACCAGAACTTTGCACCCTTTGCGGTCAGCGGCAAGGGGAGCCTCTGGGGCATAGCCCGCTGAACGCTGATTGGAAAACGACAAAAGAACCCTCTTGCCAGGCTGAAGGAGAGCGGGGCAACGTTTGTTCCGTCTGCGACGCTCCGCTGATCGAACCGATTTCAATGATTGATTGTCAAGCCGGCGATTGGGAGATTGTCCAGCAGCCTTCCGCTGAAGCAGAAGGCGTTCGAGTTCGGCGCTGCTCCATGTGCGGGGAGGAAATGGAGCGGGAGACAATCGCGCAGACTGCCGGCGCCGCCAACACAGGAAACACAAAGGGCTCGGACGGCAACTTCAACAAGTACGACAATAAAGAGCAACAGCAGACCTCGGCCAATTATGTGCTGAATCAAAGCACAAAAAAGTTCCACAAACCTTCCTGTCGAGACGTGCCTAAAATCGCCCCAAAAAACTACGCCGTCTCCAACGAAAGCCGGGACGCGCTGGTTGCCCAGGGATACAGCGCCTGCGGGCATTGTCATCGATAGCCTCTCTGAAGATTGTCGAATCGCCTCAAATCTTGCGTTTTCAAGGGGCTTACAGGGTTGACAACAGGGAAAAATCGTGAGAAGATAGGGGTACTTGAAACTCAAAAACGGAGGAGATAACATGAGCGAAAAAAACCGCGTTTTGGTTTTGGATTTCGGCGGACAGTACAATCTGCTGATCGCTCGCCGCGTCAGAGAGTGCGGCGTCTATTGCGAAATCAAACCAAACACTGCCTCGATAGAAGAGATTCGCCAGTTCAATCCAGCGGGAATTATCTTCACGGGCGGACCTTCTACCGTATATGAAGAAGACGCTCCGCGTTGCGCGCCGGAGGTGTTTGAGCTGGGCGTGCCGGTATTGGGCATCTGCTATGGCCAACAACTGATGACGGTGATGCACGGCGGCTCCTGCAAGGCGGGGGAGGTGCGGGAATATGGCAAGGCCGAGCTTCTGCACAATTCCTCCAGCCAACTTTTTGAAGGGGTGCGCCAGCAATCGATTTGCTGGATGAGTCATACCATTTCGGTGGACAAACTGCCGGATGGTTTTGTAGTATGTGCCAAAACCAAAGATTGCCCCACGGCCGCCATTGAAAACCCGGAGAAAAAGCTCTATGGAATGCAGTTCCATCCTGAAGTGATGCACACAGAACAGGGCGCGCTGATGCTTCAGAATTTCCTCTATAAAATCTGCGGACTGGGCAATGAATGGACCATGGCCGCCTATTCTCAAGAGGCGATTGCCGATATCCGCCAGAAGGTGGGGGGAGGCAAAGTGTTGCTGGCCCTGTCTGGCGGCGTGGATAGCTCTGTGGCCGCCGCGTTGATCAGCAAAGCGGTGGGCAGTCAGCTGACCTGCGTATTTGTGGACCACGGCTTGCTGCGCAAGGACGAAGGCGATCTGGTGGAGCAGGCGATGAAGGATAAATTCGATATGAACATTGTCCGCGTCAACGCTCAGGAGCGCTTTTTGGAGAAGTTGGCCGGCGTTACAGACCCGGAGCGCAAACGGAAAATCATTGGCGAGGAATTTATCCGCGTTTTTGAAGAAGAGAGCAAAAAGATCGGCGCTGTGGATTTCTTAGCTCAAGGCACCATTTATCCAGACGTGGTGGAAAGCGGCCTGGGCAAAAGCGCTGTAATCAAGAGTCACCACAATGTAGGCGGTCTGCCTGATTATGTGGATTTCAAAGAAATCATCGAGCCTTTGCGGCTGCTTTTCAAAGACGAAGTGCGGGCGCTAGGCTTGGAATTGGGCCTGCCTGAAGAGCTGGTCTGGCGTCAGCCTTTCCCGGGCCCTGGTTTGGCCGTGCGGATTATCGGCGATATCACTGCCGAAAAAATTTCCATTCTGCAGGAGGCGGACGCCATCTTCCGGCAAGAAATCGCCAAAGCAAAATTGAATCGGGAGATCAATCAATATTTTGCCGTGCTTACCGATATGCGTTCTGTGGGCGTGATGGGCGACGGCCGCACCTATGATTATACTGTGGCCCTCCGCGGCGTCGTCACCTCGGATTTCATGACCGCCGATTGGGCTCGCATCCCTTACGACGTGTTAGAGAAAACGTCCAACCGCATCGTCAACGAGGCCCCCCACATCAACCGCGTAGTCTACGATATCACCAGCAAACCCCCCGCGACGATTGAGTGGGAATAACTGACAAAACCCGCAAAGCCTTGAAAACACTGGGGTCTTAAAGCGGAAACGGGGCATTTGATAGCAAATTGATAGCAGATACCAAAACCGGATTTACTTTGTTCACTCCCGTATAGCGGGTGGCTTGCGGGTAAATCCTCCATATCCTAAGAAAAAGGTCTTGCTGACTTTCACCAGTCGGCAAGACCTTTTTTGTTATTTGTCTTTTCTCTGTTTCTTCAATCCTTTTATCAGAGCATCGCTTAATTCCTTCGAGGGGACTTTGGCCCACCGCTGGGTGGTGTCGTACTTCGGGTAGTTGTAGCGCCAGCGGTCATAGTCCTCCTTGGTGATCTCCCCGGCCTCCAACTTCGCCGCCTGTTCCCGCCACGCAATCAAGATTTTGTTCAGCTCACTGGCTTGACGGCCTCCCTGAAAAATATCTGCTTGCAGGCAGGCACGTCCATCCGCCTCTACCACTTTCAGACTGTAAACATCCTCCAAGGCGAACAGCGTATGGGCCAAACCTATGTAGTTGTCTATGTCCGGGACGCTCAACGCCTGGGGCGATACATCTAATGTATGCGCCAGGGCAGCGGTCAAGTCGGCCTTCGGCGTCCGGGTGCCTGTTTCGTACTGTGCCAGACGAACATCGGCGGAACGCTCTGGAAAGCCCACCGCCATACCAAGATACTTCTGTGTCATACCCCGGAGGGTGCGGAAAAAATGGATGCGCTCTCCTATTGCCATAAATGCCAACTCCTATCTGGTGGTTTCTGTCGAAAGTAGTATAACATATTCGCTTAGTAACAGTCAAGAGTATCTTAAACAAAAAAGTTAAAAATTATTCCGCAAGCCACTTGACAAAGCAAATTTGCTTAGTTATAATAGGTTAAGCATAAAGGCTTAGTTCTGGGGCCATGAAAGGAGGTGAGCGCACAATGGCAAGCACCATGTTCATGCGGGTGGACGAGGTAGCGGAGGAATTAGGGGTTTCTGTCCCCTATGCCTATAAGCTGATTCGTTCTATGAATGCGGAGTTGAAAAAGACGGGCTGTATTACCATTTCAGGCCGCATCGACCGCAAATTCTTCCACGAAAAATTTTATGGCACAAGAAGCCAGAGCGAAAGGAGTGATTAACCTATGGCGGCGTTTAAGAACAAGGCCAACGGCACTTGGTACGTCCAGTTCCGCTATACGGACTGGAAAGGAGAGCGCCAGCAGAAGTTAAAGCGTGGCTTTGCCACCAA
>CAJUIK010000065.1 GCA_910585875.1 uncultured Eubacteriales bacterium
CTGTTGGGCGTCCACCAGGTTCATATCGATGTCCCGAGGGTTCTGCACCCCGGCCACCACCGCTTTTTTTGTGATTTCATTGAAAGTGACTCGCTTGGTTTTGTCGTCCGGCAGGCGCAGCATCTCCTTCAAGTGCCAGGATATGGCTTCCCCTTCCCGATCCGGGTCGGTGGCCAGATAGATGAATTCGCTCTGATCCGCCGCCTGCTTCAAATCTTCTATAATTTTATCCTTACCGTCAATGGGCTCATATTGAGGCGTAAAATCCCCTTCCAGATCCACGCCCATGGTTTTTCTGGGCAAATCCCGCAAATGGCCCATGGAGGCTTTGACCACATAATCCGGGCCCAGATATTTTCCAATGGTCTTGGCCTTGGCAGGGGATTCTACAATCAATAGTTTTGACATTCTCGTCCCTCCCGGTTTAGATCGATTCCCGGCAATGAAATTCCCGGCAATCCCTTCGCGCCTTCCGGCGCGTCCCATTTTATTCTTCTTGCATCTGCCGGCCTGACGGCCCAAGCCGAACGGCTTACCTGTCTGTCCAGGAATCAAATCTCGTTGAAATTTGGGGGTCGTAGAGAGGACAGCCGAACTCAATCAAAAGATCCGTCAGAGCGTTCATGTCCGCCGCTTGCATCCCATAACAATCAAATCTCACCGTTTGCGGGGTCGTATCAATCTGAAACGCCCCGCGTCCTGGTTTTTCAAAATCCCTTCCCTGGTTTCGGACAGTCCAACCGGAAAATGCGGCGGCGACCTTCTCCAAAATCTCGCCGATCGGAAGGGGTTCCAGCTCTTCCATCAGCGCGCCGCCGCAACATACCGTTTGATATACCGCGCTATGGTCGTCGCGGGCGGCGTTTTCCTTGTATCTCCAAAAATTCAAATCCACGCTCATCGCAAATTCCCCTTTTCAAACATCCAAAGAGCGGCCGCTTCGTCTGCGGCTCCCGAGAACCGGCCGTCGATTATACCATACCACGGTTTTTATAGAATTTCAAAATATTTTGCGCCGCAATCTTTGACAATCCCTTTGATCTGCATCATAGTCAGGCTGGCCAGGGCCTGAGCGGCGGGCAGGCCGGTCCGCTGACAAATCAAGTCGATATGGGTTCTGCCCTGGATGGCTTGGGCCACGGCGGTTTCCCGAGGCGTCAGCGCCGCCAGCCGCCGGGGGCTCAGGGGCGCGGCGGGCGCCGGCCCGTCTCCAAGGGTCGGCGTTTCCTGCCGCCGGGCTCGCTCAGCGGCTTTGGACGGGGCCTCTTCCGCCAGCCCCACGGCCAGCTCAGGGAACCGGCCGGCGTATTCCTGGCAGATCTGCACTGGGTCGCTGCACAAGGCGGCGCCGCCCGCCCGGATCAGCTCGTTGCATCCCTCGCATTCCGGCCTGTCGATGTCGCCGGGGACGGCGAAAACGTCCCTCCCCTGTTCCAAAGCGGCGGAAGCAGTGATCAGCGACCCGCTGCGGCGGGCGGCTTCGACCACTAAGGTTCCCAATGTCAAGCCCGAAATAATCCGGTTCCGCTGGGGGAAGTATCCCGGATGGCCCGGCGCGCCGGGGGCATATTCGCTGATCGCCGCCCCTTGTTCCAAGATCTGGCGTAGCAGGCCGTTGTGGCTGGCCGGATAACACTTGTCGATGGCGACGCCGAAGACCGCCACTGTGGGGCTGGGCCCGGCCAAAGCGCCCCGGTGGGCGGCGCCGTCGACGCCGTAGGCCATGCCCGAAACGATGATAAAGCCGTGGGCAGAAAGCACGTGGGCAAAGCGGCGGGCGGTTTCCAGCCCCCGGTCGCCGGCCTGCCGCCGGCCCACGACGGCCAGCGACAGACGGTTTGCAAAATCCGGCAAAGCCCCCCGGACATAGAGGACCGCCGGCGGGTCGTAAATCTCCCGCAGAGGCTGTGGATATCGCGGGTCCTCATAGCCGTAAACCTGAATACTCCCCCTGCCGCATTGCTCCAGCAGCCGCTTGGGCCCGTCCAGAGAGCGGTCCCGCAGGGGCGCCAGCTCCGCCCGGGTGAAAAAGGAGGGCCCTTCCCCCGCCTCCACCGCCCGGTAAACGCCCTCTGCCGAGCCAAAATGCCGGCGGGCCTCCAAAATCCGCCGGGCGGAAAGGCGCCCAGTTTCTCGGAGCCAGAGATCAAACAGTACGTCGGCCATAGCCGGCCCTCCTTTCGCCCGCCGTTTCTAACGGCCTCGCCGCATTTCCCACATCAGCAGGGCGGCGGCCACGCTGGCGTTCAGCGATTCTGCCCCCTGGATAGGAATGATCACCTGCCCCGCGCTGCGGCGCAGCAGCGCCGGGCTGACGCCCCGGGCCTCGTTGCCCACCGCCGCCGCCGCCCCTTTCAGATCCACCCGGCGCACGTCCTGGGCCTGAGGGCTCAGGGCCGCGGCATAAAGGGGCGTCCCCTGGCGGTCCAGCGCGTCAAAAATCGCCTCTGCCGGCGCGCGATATAACTTGGCCCGGAAAATTGAGCCCATGGTGGAGCGGATGGTTTTGGGGTTGTACAGCTCCACGCAGCCCTCCGTCATAACCAAGGGCACGTCGAAGGCCTCCGCCGTGCGCACAGCGGCGCCCAGGTTGCCCGGATCCCGCAGATCCTCTAAAACCAGACACTCCCCCGGAGGCGGCGACTGGGGCAGCTCCCGCATCCGGCAGACAAAGAGCAGCCCCTGGGGGGTTTCTACCCCGCTCATCTGCTCCATCAGCCGCCGGGGCGCCAAGTAGGCGTCGGGCCCCCAATCCCGCCGCCGCTCCTCCGGAAACTCCTGGCTGACGAATATCTGCTCCACCTGGACGTCGCAGGCCAGGGCTTCGTTCAGCAGCTTTTCCCCCTCGCAGCAGAAAAGCCCCTCTTTTTCCCGCTGGCGCTTGCCGCTTTGCAGCTTGATAACCCGGCGGATTTTGGGGTTGTCCCGGCTTGTAATCAGTTCCATGGCTTTCCCGCTCATTTCAGCTCTTTGATATCGTCGTTGGCGCCGATGACCACCAAAGTATCCCCCCGGCGCACCATATAATCCGGCCCGGGCGACACATGGATCTGCCCGCCGCCGCCGGTTTTCACCGCCAGGATATTGACGCCGTATTTGGCCCGCACATCCAGCTGGCGGATGGTTTTGCCCGCCCATCTGTCGGGGGCGGCGGCTTCGGCGATGCTGTAATCCTCCGATAAATCGATATAATCCACAATGTTTTTGGCGCTGATGGTCTGGGCGAACCGGGCGCCCATATCCGACTCGGGGAACACAATGCGATCCGCCCCGATGCGCCGGAGCACCTTGACGTGCAGGTCGTCCGCCGCTTTGGCCACGACATGGCGGACCCCCAGCTCTTTGAGCATCAGGGTAATCAGGATATTATCCTGAATATTGCCGGCAAAGGCCACCGCCACATGGTCAAAATTCCGCAGCCCCAAGGAGATCAGCGTCTGCTCGTCCCTGGCGTCTGCCGCCACGGCGTGGCTGACGCTGTCCGCCACCCGGCGGCAGATCTCCTCGTCCTTGTCCACCGCCAGCACCTCGTGGCCCAGCCGGTATAATTCTCGGGCCAGCGTCATGCCGAAGCGGCCCATTCCAATCACAGCAAATGATTCCATGGCTTCCTCCTGTTATCCGATGATCACCCGGGCCTCGGGATAGCGGACGCCCCGGTCCCCGCCCTGCCGGGCCATGGCGGCCATGCCGATGGTGATAACCCCCACCCGGCCCAAGAACATCAGCCCCGCCAGCATCAGCAGCGAGGGGGCGGAAAGAGAGGGCGTCAGCCCCAACGTCAGCCCGGAAGTGCCGAAGGCCGACACACATTCAAACAAAGCCTCGCTCAGGCCCGTCCCGTCCGCGATGGCCAGGAAAAAGGAGCCCGCCGACACGAACACGATGCCGAAAACGAACACAGACAGGGCGTCCATCACCAGCTTGTGCGGGATTCGCCGGCCGTCCACCGTGGTCTGGTAAGAGCCCCGCAGAGCGGAAAGGGCCGCCGTCAGCAAAACGGCCAGCGTCACAGTTTTGACGCCTCCCGCCGTACTGCCCGGGGAGCCGCCGATGAACATCAGCCCCACCGTCATGGCCTTGGAGGGGCCGGTCAAAGCGGCCTGATCCAATTGGGCGAAGCCCGCCGTCCGGGTGGTAGCCGATTGAAACAGGGCGCTCAGCGCTTTTTTCCCAAAGCTCATGGGCCCCAGGGTATCCGGGTTGTTGTATTCCGCCGCCAAAAAGAACAGGGCGCCGCCGGCCAGCAGCAGCCCAGTGGACCACAGCACGATTTTGGTGTGGGTCTGCAAGCGCCGCCGGCCGTCGTCCTTGCCGCCGTACAAATCGCCCCACACAAAAAAGCCCAGGCCGCCCATGACGATCAAGGCCGTCAGCGTCAGCGTCACCGCAAAATCCCCGGTATAGGCGCCCAGGGAGCGAAAGGCGCCTTGATCCCCCAGCATATCGAAGCCGGCGTTGCAAAAGGCGGACACTGCGTGAAAAATCCCCCGCTCCAAGCCGCCCCAAAAGCCGTAATCCCGGGCGAAGCGGATCCAGAGAATCAGCGCCCCCGCCCCCTCGAAGGCCAGGGAGCCAAACAGCACCCGCCGGGCCAGCCGCACCAGGCCGGAAAGGCCGTCCATATTCAGCGAAGCCCCCAGCAAACGCCGCTGCCGCAGGGAGATGCGGCGGCGCAACAGCATGGCCAGGCCGGCTGCCAGCGTCATAAAGCCCAAGCCGCCCACCTGAATCATAGCCAATATCACCCAGCGGCCGAAGGGGCTCCAAAAGAGATAGGTGTCCTCCACCACCAAGCCGGTGACGCAGGTGGCCGAGGTGGCGGTAAACAGCGCCGTAATCACCCCGGCGCTTTCGCCCGATTGGGTGGCGGCGGGCAAACACAACAGGGCCGTTCCCAGCAGGATGACCAAGGCGAAGCCCGCCGCCATCACCCGCACCGGCGCAGCCCGGCCCAAGGGGCTTCTCGGCCCGCGGCGTAGCCCCCGCCGGATTTTATACGATAGTTTCAACTCTTTCCCCTCGGTTTCCGCAATCAGCCGACCCCGGCAAAAGCCGCCGCGGCCTCTCGCGGCCGCGCCTTTTCTCTGTTTGCCGGAAGGTTCGCCTTGCGAACAGATTTCAGACGGTTCCGCAGTCTTCCAAAACCGTCGACGTAAGGTGAGTATAGCATACCCCTATCTGCATTTCAAGTGAGTCCAGGAGCTGGATTTACATTTATTTAACATTCGACGCAGGGCCCAGGGAGGCGACGCGGCCGACGTTTTTTCCAAGAGAATCAGCGCCCACGTCAAAGAGCCGGCCCCCAGCGGACGCCAGGGGCCGGCCTTTTGGCTCAATGTTTGGTTTTCCCTTTTACAGGAAGAATCGCTTATTCAGCGTCCCGCTTTTTGCCGCCCAGGCCGGCGAAGGCCATGCCGGCGCCGGAGAGCAGGGTCAGCAGAGCCCAGGCGGCGGTAGCGTCGCCTGTTTTGGGCACGTCTGACAGGGGCGCGTCCTCCTCGGGAATCTCGATTTCGGGCTCTTCAGGTTCTCCGGGCATATCGGCCAGGGGAACCTCGGGATCCTCCAACTCGATTACCTCGTCCGGGGTCTTGGGCAGGTCTGCCTCGGGGGCCTCCGGGTCGGGCAGGTTGGTCAGAGGCACGTCTTCCTCCGGAATATCCTCGTCCGGAGTGTCGGGCGTCGTGGGAACGGGATCGTCGTCCTCGTCATCGTCGTCCCCGCCTGTGGGAGGCGTGGGAGGAGTGGGATCGTCGTCTCCGCCGCCGGTCGTGCGGTCATACCGCAGGGTGATAACGCCCTCGGCGTCTTCCGTCAGCGTGATGCTTTCCGGGCTGGCGGAGGTATAGGAATAGGAATTGCCGCCGGCCGTCGGCTTCTTTTCAATGCTTTCGGCCTTCACCTCGTCGCCCGCTTTGCCTGTGGCGCCCTCCCGCAGAGTCAGGCTGTCGTTCCGGGTTCCGTTCGTCCAATATTCGTGAACTACGGTATACTCGACTTCCTTGGCTTCGGGGTTTTCGGGCTCGGAATTCTTGTTGAAATACAGCTTCAGGACAGTTCCGCTTTCAGCCAGCGTCTCGGACAAGACATTCCCCTCATAGCCTTCCGCAAAGGTATAGCCCTCGACAATCTTGTCGGCATCTGTGACAGAAACCTCCTCGCCGACCTTGCCGGAACGGTTTGTTCCCTTGAAAGGCACATCCTGGCCGACCACATACCAATTCACGGTATACTGGGCCTCGGCAGGCTGGGGCTGTTCGGGCTCAGAGTCCTTATTGAAATACAGCTTTAGGATCAGGACTTCATCCTTAGAAAGCGTTCCATCCAGAATGTTGCCGCTGTTGTCGGCGTCGAAGGTATAGCCCTCGATAACCTTGTCAGCGTCGGTAACCTGGACTTCTGTCCCAACTTTTTCAGGGCCGCGGATTTCGTCGTCCTTCAGCTTGTCGCCGGTGTCCTTCTCCAGCCACTGCACCAGGTAACGAACCCGGATAGACTCGGGGTCTATCGGCGTGCTGGGCGTCGCCGTCTTGGTCCAAACGCCGGTAATCTCCACGTTCTTGGCAGGCATTGTGAACGCGCCCTCGTTGACATCTTCAGGAACATTCCAACCGGAGAATTCATAGGTTTCTCCGCCAACGGTAACGACGCTCTCGTTGGTATACGCAGTATCCACAACGACAGTAGCGCCCTTCAAGTATTTGGCTTTCCCAGGCGCCGTCTCAGTCGCCTCGGAGGGCAAACCGGTCCAGCTGTAGGTCACCGAATACTTCCGGGGCAGTTCGCCCTCGGCAGAGGAATCGCCGGTCGTGCCGCCAGCCGTAGAGGTATCCTTATCCGTCACATCAGGCTCGTCGCCCACAGGCATAACCGTCGTGCGGAACGCCGCGACAACAGCCTTGGACATGGGATTTGAATCTGTTGGAGCCTTACTCCAGGAAGCGCCCAGAGCCTCGTTATCCAGCTTCACCTTCACGGCGACTTCGTCGTTCAGGTTTTCAATCTCAACGGTGTAAGTCAGCTTGACAGTCTGCCCGTCAGCGAAAGTCTCGCCGCGTTCCAGCAGCTGGAGCACATGGGTCAGCTCGTTCGCGCCGCCGCTCATGGGAGCGATGACTCTGCCGTCGACCTTCCAGTCCTTAAAGGTCAGCTTCACGCTGGGCTCGCCTACGTCGCTCGGGTTGACTTTGGTCAGAGTAGGGTCATCCATCACGTCGGTCAGCCGCAGGCCATAAATATCATAGCCGCTCAAGTTGGTGATGTCCACGGTATAATTCACAGAGGCGTTGCCAGTATCCTGGTTAACCTTGAAACCGTCGTTCTCCTTGACAACCTTGATCTTGGGCGTCGGCGGCGTGGGTTCTTCCTTCTCAGGACACTTCACACAGAAAGTAACCGGGCCAATGAATCCTTTGGGCAGCTCCCACTGGTTTTTCTCAGCGTTCCATTTGAATACAACCGTCTTGTCTTGCTCGCCCTCGACCAGAGTGTGCTTGGTTTCGTCGCTTGTCGTATTCTTCAAACCGTTGTATGCGTCGCAGAACTCCTGCGCATGGAAAATCACTTCGCAGGTATATCCGCTGCCGCTGTTTTGAACCTCTCCGATTGTAATGCGGTCTTCGCGGCCTTCCTTATAAGCCTCAAAGTATCCGGGCTGATGCCGTTCAGGCTGGCAGTTCACCACAACCGCGCTCTTGAGGTCTCCCTTGATCCGCTCGTCTACCTCGTCGGGAGTGGGAGGCGTGGGATTGCTGTCTTCCTCTTCTATTGCCTCTACCGTGGTGTTGCCGCTGGCGCTGCCGGTTTCCCACTTGACTTTGGCTTCATTGTAAATCTCGCCGGCTTCTTTGGCTTTGACCCAGACCAGAACCTGCTTGGAACCATAAGCGGGAACGGTGATATTCTCCCAAGTAACGGTGTGGGTCGCTTTGTCGTACACGCCATGGTCGTTCGCGTTCTCGGAAAGCTTTGAAAATTCCAGCTCCTTGGCCAGCTTGTCGGTGACCTTGACAACCACAGGAAAGTCGTTATCATTCGTCACCTCGATGGTGTACTTGAATTCCTCGCCCACAAAGGGGTGTTCCTTGCTGGGCGTTTTGGTGACAGTTATCTTCGTGTCGTCGATAACGTCATTCTTCTCATACCGCAAGGTGATGACGTTCGCAGCAGCGCTGGAAACCAGAGTGATCTGCTCAGGCTTGCTGCTCTTGTACTCGAACTGAACGTCTTTACCGTCAACCTTGTAGGTATTCCAATTCGGGTTGTTTTTCACGAGCGTATCGCCCACAATCGTGTCGCCGATCTTGTCGCTCATAGAAGTGTCTCTAACAGTAGCGGCCAACTGGCCGTTTAACCAGTACTCGCGAACAACGGTGTAGTTGGTGTCTTCAGGGACAGGCGTCCCCTTCGTAATCTGCACCAACCAACCATAGGCGATTCCAGTATCGGGACTACTGAAGCGATACAATTCCGCTGTGGGACACGTCCACTTGCTCCTATCAATGTCATAATAGAATGTGATATCCTTGGGCGCTGTATAAAGCTTGTGCGATCCAAATGTTTTCGAAAGGTTTTTATTCCAAAGCGTTTCATAAAATTTCCCGTTCAGCTTTACCGTGCATTGATAGGGATACTTTGAAGAATTCAATTTGTTGCCGGAATTCTCAACGACCTCGCCGGGAATGATTGTCGTCTCGCCATCATAAAACAACTTGGCAGGCACACTATGTTGATTTGCCACATACGCAGAAGATTCCTTACATTGGATATACACATAAGAAACCGCCATATTGTCCTTATTCGGGGCGGCAGGCTTCTCTGGCTCCACAACGACGCCGTCGCCGTTGTTGGTGACGGTGTAGTACACATAACCACTGACATACATATAGAAGTCATTTCCAACTCCAATGCCATGCTCATTATCCAGGTTAACTACAGTGTAACCGATTTCGATCGTGGTAGTTCCGATTTTACTTCCAGCTTCGAAATCGACTTTGAGGCATGGTTTTCCATTTAGAATAGACTGGCTGACCTTAGCAGTGGCGATACTAGAGCTCCTAGAGCTACTCGTCAACCAAGTATACCCTGTCGCATATGCGCCGCCATGATTGGTATAGTATCTGACTTGAAGATAATCTGTAGCAGTTTTTTGATCCCCATTCAGAGTAACTGCACCAGTTTTATCAGGAACCATACCATTAGAATACACCGACAAGTCAGGTCCATCAGCCTTGTTTGGCGCATAGTCTTCGTATGGCGATTTCGTCACGTTGGACGTCCGATTAAAAGTGCTGCCCTCGATCTCTTCCGCCGCCAACGCCGCCTCATAGACAGCATATACGGTTTCCAGGGCTTCGGCAACGCCTTCGCTGCCCTCCAGGCCCGCGTCGGCCAGGGTCTCATAAAGGGCCAGAGCCTCGTCGACTTGCTGGCCAATGGCCTCCGCGTTTTCCTTGTTCACCTGGTCGGCGCCGGGCAGGGCCGCGGCGGCGTCCAGAAACGCCTGGACTTGGGCGGGAGTCTCTTCGGCGGCGCCGTTTTCCGGGGCTTCCGTCTCTTCGCTCTCTTCCAAGCCGCAGGCCAGGGTCTGCTCATAGCAGCCTTCGCCGTGGGTATGCTCTTCCAGCGCGCAGGTCAGCTCTTTCGCAGGCTCGCCAGCCAGAGGGGCCGGTTCGTCCTCGATGTCGGCTTCTTCCGCAGGGGCGGATTCTGCCGGGGCAGAGGGCTCTTCTGCGGGAGCGCTGTCGCTGGTTTCGTTTTCTCCGCCCTGGTCGCCGCTGTCTTCGGAGCCGGCGTCGGGGGCGGGCTCGGGCTCTGTCGTGTTCTCAGAGCCGCTGGCTTCTTCGGAGGAATTGTTTTCTTCCGGGGCCGGAGCCTCAGAAACGGTATAGCAATCCTCCCCGTGGGTGTGTTCGTCCAGGCCGCAGGTCAGCGTTTCCGCATAACAATCCGCGGTATGAACATGGCCTTCGGTCCCTTCCGGTTCCGCCGCAAAAGCGGATGTGGGAAGCATCCCAACTGTCAGAACCAGAGCCACCGCAAGCGCCAAAATTCTTCTCGCTTTACTCATCATGATTATCCTTTCTTTGCAGTTTTGAAACGGACGCAAAGTATCCGGCGGCTGGGCTGCCATAGCGCGAGAGCGCCGTAGGCCCCGTGGCTTTGCGTAGCCGCCCTTTCAGGCGGGTCGCCATGCGTTCCAGCAGCCGGGCTAACATAGCGCCGCGTTCAGCGGAGCCTTAGTTCCCATAGCTTTGCAGTCCCACCGTTTCCGATGGTTTGCCCGTCGCCTCGCGGGGGTTCTTCCCGCCGTCGCCGGCGCGTTCGGCGGCGGGAAGGGGCCAAGGGGGCTTCGCCGCGTCCATGGGCCTCACTTCCTTTCCTAGGGGGCGGGAACCCTCCGCTTTCGCGGCCTTCCCGGCCCTCTGTTTGCTATGAATCAGCCGCAGACTGGGCCATTTCGGCCTGTCTGGCGG
>CAJUIK010000066.1 GCA_910585875.1 uncultured Eubacteriales bacterium
CTCCTCCTGAGGCTCCAGATCCAAAGAATCGGCTCGGTTCAAGCCCTGCCGGGCCAGCAGAGCCTTAGCTTCTGTGAAAGAAACGACAGGAATTTGATCGATTTCTGGGACGCTGGCGCCCAGCAAGGACAGTTCTTCTGAGCAAGCCTGCCGAACATAGGCGAAAACCTGTCGAAGCAGCGCGGTTTCCAAACTCATCAGCTGGCTATAGTGCGTCAAAAAGCCTATTTCCAAGTCCACGCTGGAATATTCGTTCAGATGCCGAGAGGTATTGTGCTTTTCCGCCCGGAATACAGGGCCGATTTCATAGACTCGGGGAAAAACGCCCACCATAGCCTGCTTGTAGCACTGGGGGCTCTGAGCCAGATAAGCGGGCTTTCCAAAATAATCTAACCCGAATAGAGAGGCGCCGCCTTCCGCTCCGGCGGCGGTGATTTTCGGGGTGTGAATTTCTACAAATTCATTGGCCTGCAAAAAATCCCGAATGCCTTGGCACAGGGCGGATTGTATGCGGAAAATGGCCTGTTGTTCCCGACGGCGCAGGGTCAAAGGACGCAGATCCAACATGGTTTCCAGCCCCAGATCCAATTTTTTGCCGCTGATGCTGACGGGCAGAGGGGCCGCTGGCCCGCCCAGCCGCTGACAGCGGAGCAGCAGGAGTTCAAAGCCCGCCCGGCTGCGGGGTTCTTGGCGAACCAGGCCCCAAAGACGGACGCTGGCCTCCGGCTCCAGCAGGGATAGAGGGAATTCAGCTTGCTCCGGTTCGTAAACGCACTGAAACAGCTGATTTCCCGCCCGCAGCGTCACAAAGGCGAAGCCGCTCATCTGCCGCACTCGGTAGACCATGCCCTCCAGCCGGACGGTTTGGCCGATTTGCGCCCGGAGTTCTTCCTCTCGGGGCAGGGGCGCCGGCGCTTCTGGGGCCACGGCGGCAAAAATAGAGCGTTGCTCCTGATTGTGCAGATTGGTTTTCATCATTCTTCCTCCTTGATGGGTTGCGTTGTTTTTGGCAAAACAGTTTGAACGGTTCGTCAAAGGAGGGGATGTCGGCCCCGGCAAGATCGATTTGCCGCATAGGATCGCCTTCTTTCAGCACCAGGGCATCAAAAAACGCCCTGGGGAATTTTCCCGCAGGGCGTATGCAAAAAACAAAAAGGAAGCGCCGCCGCGGATGCATAGCCAAAAAGCGCCTGCACCCGAGAGGGCTGTCAGGCGCTATCAATCCGCGTCGCCGCACAGAATGAAATAGCGTGCCATATCAAAATTCCTGCCTTCTTGCATCAATTTCATCCATTATACCGCCATGCTGCGCTTTTGTCAAGGGGGATATATGAGAATTTCTCAGCTTATCCGACAAAACGCGCCAAGCCCCGGGTATAGGGGATAAAATATTTTTCCCAGAAGCCGATTGCCGTGGGGTTGATGCTTTCGTAATCAACCCCTAAGCGGCGGAAGCCTTGACGGTCCAGCTCTTGGGCGGCGTAGTATAACAGCTGCCGATATAGGCCGCCTCGGTAGGAGGGGAGGCAGAAAGCGCCGCAGATATTCTGCATATCGGCGGATTTTGTGAGGAAAGTTTCGGCGGAGTCGGCTGTTTCCAAAAAGGCGGCGGGCGTCTGACCGTCAAAAGCGGCGAACAGGCGGCTGGCCGGCTCCTCTGAACTGTCGGAAACAGGGCGCATGAAACAGGGGCTCTGGCTGAGGTGCTGCCGCAGCATTTGGCGCAAAGGGTCCAGAAGAGGGCTTTCCCGAGGCGTCAGTTGGCGGAAGGACAGGGTCGGCGGCGCTTGAGGCGGGGAAAAGGCGGATAGATTTTGAACGGCGTCGGTACAGCGCATTCCAAAACCATAGCGGAAAAAAGCGTCGATTCCCTCTTCGTCCCAGGTCCACAGGGCGATGGAATGGTAGGCCGCGCCGGCGGCGACCCAGCGTTCTGCTGCCTCCTGGTATAACCGCTGAAAAATCCGCGCTCTGTCCTGAAGCTGGACGGCGTGGGCGTGGATGGGAGAAAATACGCCGGGAACAGGGGAGCCGAAAGCCCGCTGCCGGGGCGGGTTGCAGCACAAAAAGCCCAGCAGCCGATCTCCCTCTAAAGCGGCTGCGCCCAAGCCGTTTTGGGCGAAGGGGACCAAGCTGGGCAGGGGGGAGGCTGGCGACAAACCGGGAATCTGTTCTTGAGCGCGGCGATAATCGGCCGCCAGCAGAGCATGGGCTTGGGGGATATGATCTGGCGAAAAGGGGACGATGAGAATGGGAACCCTCTCCTTTCAAAGCGCCGTAAAGGCGAGCAATGTGAAAAATGGTTGGAAGGCGCTCGACAAAACCATTGGGGGTTGACAGATTTTCCATAGTTCCGAAATGAAAAGCCCGGCGCCGCTTTTGAGCGGGCCGGGCTTGAAAACTCAATCAGGGCAGATTGAAATCAATCCCGTTTGCGGCCTTTGCGCCATAGGCTGGAAAACAGGCTCATCTTGGGCTCCGCCGCTGTTTTCGGAGGCTGGGGCGGCTGGAACCGGGGCAGTTGGGTGATAAAGCGCTCCTGAGAATTGAGCATCTCCCCTTGTTGGAGGGGCAAGGAATAGGCGCCGTCCGGATCCAAAACGCGGGCTTTTACGTTGTCCTCAAACATCACTTCCAGCATGGAGAGAATTTGCCGGCGCAGATGGGAAGGAAGGATGGGACAACCGATTTCCACCCGGCGTTCGGTGTTGCGGGTCATCAGATCGCCGGAGGAGATATAGAGCTTACAATTTTCCCCTTGTCCAAAGCAATAGACCCGGGAATGTTCCAGAAAACGGCCCACCACGCTGCGGATATGGATATGTTCCGTCTGGTTCGGCACGCCGGGCAGTATACAGCAGATGCCTCGGACAATCATTCGGATCTGGACGCCCGCTCGAGAGGCTTCTTGCAGCTTTTCAATGACGTCCTTGTCGGTGACGCTGTTGCACTTGATGGTCAAGCTGCCGCCAGCCCCTTGGGAAGCCAAGCGGATCTGTTCGTCGATACCGGCGATGATATTGCTTTTGAAGCTGGAAGGGGCTACCCACAGCGTTTCGTAATCCCCCTCCAGGTTGCCCAGGCACAGATTGTTGAAAAAGGAGGCGGCGTCCGCGCCGATCATGGGGTCGGTGGTCATGTAAGAATAATCGGTGTAGAGCTTCGCGGTTTTTTCGTTGTAATTGCCCGTGCCGATTTGGGTGATGTAATGGACGCGGCCGTTTTCGTTTCGGGTGACGAGACAGATCTTGGAATGTACTTTGAAGCCGTCCATACCATAGATGACCCGGCAGCCCGCTTCCTCCAGCTGTTTGGCCCATTCGATGTTGTTTTGCTCGTCAAAACGGGCCCGCAGCTCCATCAGCACCGTCACTTCCTTGCCGTTTTCCGCAGCGTCGATCAAATATTCCGCTAACTTGGATTGCCGAGCGATGCGGTACAAGGTGATTTTGATGGAGATCACCCGCTCGTCGAAGGCGCTTTCCCGGATTAGCTGCAAAAAGGGCTGCATACTCTCATAGGGGAAGGAGAGCAGCACATCCCCCTGAGCTTCCAGTTGACTGGTAATGCTGACTCCTTCTCGGAAAGCCGGGCTGTTTTGGGGCGTGAAGGAAGCGCGCACCAAACCCTGGCGCTGAGCGGCGGAAAGACGTTGCTCCAGCAGCCCGCTGAACCCGAGTTCCAGCGGCGCCTGACTGGCAAACACCTGGGCCGCGCCGATTTTCAGCTTGCCGCGGAGGAACTCCAGAGAAGAGCTGTTCAAGCGGCCTTGAACCTCCAACCGAACCGGCGTCAGCCGGCGGCGCTTTTTCAGCATATTGCTCATATATTGCCGGTAATCCAGATCTTCGTCAAAGAAACCGGCGTCGGTGTCCAAGTCGGCGTTGCGGGTGACGCAGATCACCGCCGTGTCCGTCACCTTGTAGATTTGGAAAATCTTTTCCGCATAGGCGCTGATCAGATCCTCTGCCAACAGGAACCGAACGCCTTCGCCAGGCAGGAACACCACCCGGTCGATCAGAGGCGGCAGGGGGATAAATCCCATCAATTTGCGGCCGTTGTGTTCCAGAGAAGCGGCGATGGTCAGCTGCTTGTTGTTCAAATGGGGGAAAGGATGCCGGGGATCGATGATCTGAGGGGAGAGAACAGGCAGGACGGTGGTTTTGAAATACCGTTCCGCCGCCTGACGGTCCTCTTTGTCCAGATCCGCCATGCGCAGATGACTGACGCCATGCTGGCGCAACAAACCCATCAGGTTGTCATAAGCCCTGTCTCGCGCTTCATACATGGGCGCCGCGGCTTGGAAGATGCGGCTCAGCTGTTCCGCAGCCGTCATGCCGGTTTTGTTATCGGTGTAATCCGGCGCAAACACCATATAATCGGTGAGGCTGCCCACCCGCACCATGAAGAATTCGTCTAAATTTGTAGTGAAGATATTGACAAAATTCAGCCGTTCCAGCAGGGGGAGGTCAGGACAGTCCGCCTCGTCCAAAACCCGTTGATTGAATCGGAGCCAGGAAAGCTCCCGGTTTTGCATATATCCTGCGGTTTCGCCTTTATTTCTGTCGTTCATATCTAATAAATGCCTCCTTAAAGGGCGGTATTAACAGTGGAGCACCCGGTCCAGGATGTATCCTTCGCGGATACCGGCCTGGCTCAGGGCAAAGCGGTCGGCGAGAAACTTTTTAGAAACTTGATTCAGGATCAGCATACCGGGCATGATGGCGAAAACCCGATCCGGCGTGGCCCGATAGACCCCTTGCTGAACGCGGAAATCCCGGCTTTTCAGTTTTTTGTTCACCAGGGAGATATAGCCGGCGTCCACTTCACGCTGGGGTTTGGGAATCCCGTAAAATTCCCGGCAGATTTTGAAGAAAGCCCGGGCCGTGCCGCCTACGCCGCACAGCGTGACGGGCGCTTCAGGAAGGGGCCATTGGATCTGCGCCAGCTCCTGCTCCACCCGGGCCTTCATGGCCTTTCTGTCCTTGGAAGTGGGGAACAGGTCGGAAGAATATTCGTTGTAAAGGCTGAGAGAGCCGATGGGCAGGCTGATCAAGGATTGAATGCCGCTGGGGTCAAATTTGACCAGTTCTGTGCTGGCGCCGCCGATGTCCACGATCACGCCGTTCTGGTGGGACAAATGGTGGGTGACGCCCACATAGTCCAGCCGGGCCTCTTCCTGGCCAGTCAGCACCTCGGCTCGCGCTCCAACGGCGTTTTCCAGGGCTTTCTGGACGCTGTCCAGGTTGACCAGGTTGCGCAAAGAAGCGGTGGCGATGATAGAAATGTTGGTGGAATCCAGGTTGCGGGAAAGATTTGCGAAGCTTTGCACCTCGTCGCAGCATTTCTGGATGCCCAGCTCGTCCATCACGCCTTCCGACACATAGCTGGCCAGACCGGCCGTGCTCTTTTTGTTGATCAACATCGTCAGCTGATTGTTTTCATAACGGAAAATTGTCATGCGGATAGAGTTGGAGCCCACGTCAATCACTGTATAAAGCATAATTATGCCGCCTTTCTATAATGATAAATCGCTTGAAGTAATATCTTTATCATACCACAATTCACCGCCCAATTTCCAGTGGAATTTGTAAAATACGAACAAAAACAACGGAAAATTTTCTGTGGGTTTTGGTTGAAGCGACCGCTTTTTGTATTTGAGACGGCTTTGGAGAAAATAAAAAGCAGAAAGCCGGGGCATAGGCCCCGGCTTTGGATCGTTCAAAGCGCCTCCGCAAAGCGGGCCGTATCAGATTACTTTGCTCAGGTATTTGTTCTCATAGAGAGAGGTAAAGGCCTGGAATTCGTCGGTGCGGAGCTCCGTCAGCACTTTGCGGTATTCGTGGATATCAAAGGTGTGGTCGACGTCGGCCAGCATCATCACATAGACCGCCACATTGGAGCAGTGGTCGGAGATTTTTTCGTAATTATGGATGATATCCAGGAAGGGGATGCCGGTGTTTACTGTGCAGATACCGCTTTGCAGCCGGGAGATATGGCGGGATTTCAGCGCCTCCTTGATGGCGTCGATGACTTCTTCCAGAGGCTCCACCTGCCGGGCCAGAGCCGCGTCGTCGTTTTCATAGGCCTGCACCGTCATGGCGACGATTTCTTCTGTGGCCTGGCTCATCACCCGCAGCTCGGAAATGGCTTCCTGTGAAAAGACAGTGCCCCGCTCGTGCATATCCTGATAGAATTCCAGCAGGTTTTCGGCATAATCGCCCACCCGCTCAAAGTCGCCGATGGAATGAAGCATTTCAGAATAGTCTTTGCGGCTGTTTTCAGAAAGATCGTCTTCTTTGATGCCCAGCATATAGGAGTTGAGCCGGGCTTCGGCCCTGTCCAAAAAGCTCTCGTTGTCCTTAAAAGTTTCCACATGGGGCGGCGTTCCCTCCACAATGGCGGCGTTGACCATTTGCAGGTTTTGCAAGCCGCACTTGCCCATGGAGACGATGATCTTGTCGCACTGGTCCAGGGCCACGGCGGGGGAGCTGTAAAAACGGGGGTCCAGACGGCTCAGATCCTCGATGACGGCGTTGTCCGTAGGTTCGATCTTGATGGTCTTTTCTGCCATTTTGATGAGCAGGTTGTGGAAGGGCAGGAAGAGCAGGGTGACGATGATATTAAAGGCGGCGTGGAAATTGGCGATGCCCGCCTTGCCGATAGGAGCGTCCCAGAAATCAAAATGAATGATTGCCTGGAGCGAATAGACGACGGCGATGAAGAAAATGGAGCCGATCAAGTTGAAATAAAAGTGAATCATAGCGGCCCGCTTGGCGTTTTTATTGGCGCCCAAGGCGGAAAGCAGGGCCGTGACGCAGGTGCCGATATTCTGGCCCATGATGATGGGGATAGCGGCGGAATAGGAAATCGCGCCTGTGGCGGACACCGCCTGCAAAATACCCACTGAAGCAGAAGAGCTCTGGATCAGGGCCGTGACGACCAGACCCACCAAAACGCCCAGCACAGGGTTGGTGAATAGCGTGAACATCTGCTGGAACCAGGGCAGTTCCTGCAAAGGGGCCATAGCGGTTTCCATGATGGACATTCCGATGAACAGCACGCCTAAGCCCAGCAAGATTTCGCCTATATCCCGGGATTTCCGCTTTTTGGCGAACATGAACAGCCAAGCGCCTACGGCCACCAAGGCGTAGGCCATAACGGAGGGTTTCAGCAGCTGGAGAAGGAGGCTTCCCTCCACTGTGCCGGAGGAATCTAGCCGCAGCAGCTGAGCGGTGACGGTGGTGCCGATGTTGGCGCCCATGATGATGCCCACCGCTTGCCGCAGGTTGATCAGGCCGGCGTTGACGAAACCCACCACCATAACCGTGGTGGCGGCGGAGCTTTGGATGATGCCGGTGACCAAAGCGCCCATGCCGACGGCCTTGAAAATATTGCTCGTTACAGTTTCCAGAGTTTTTTCCAGTTTCTCTCCGGCCAGCTTTTCCAGGGCGGCGCCCATCGTCAGCATACCATAGATGAAAAGCCCCAAGCCGCCCAGCGGCTTGAGAATCAATAAGAGGTCCATACTTCCACCAATCCTTTTCTTGTTTCTTTCAAAAATTTTCTCTTTCTGGTTTTATCATACCAATAGCCCCCGCGGCCGTCAACGAAAAAGCGCCTGTGTAAAGGGAATTTTACAGAATCCCCACAAAATCCGCGGTTTTGCAGAGCCCTTTTGTGTCCATGTTTTCCTAGGGAAGCCCGATTATGTCAGCCAGGCCGCAACGCCGTTTTTCGGCGCGAACGCGGGGTTCTGTCTTGTGTCTTTCTCCGCTTCATGGTAAAATAGCCGAAAGCCCTGCAAACGGCGGGACGCCGGCTAAATGAGAATGGGAAACCCTGAAAAATAAAATTATGGGGGAATACAAGGAGGAGTTGATCAAAATGATTGATGGAAAATTGGCGATTTTGATTCCGACGGATTCTTATGAGATGCCCACAGGCCAGCGGGCCCATTACAGCCCCTCGGCCTATTCCCGGGCAATCGCGGCGGCAGGAGCCGTGCCCATCCTCGGCGGCGAACAGTGCGCCAAAGAGCTGTCTTTGCTGTGCGACGGCCTGTTGCTGGCAGGCGGCCCGGATATTGAGCCGGATTTGTTTGGCGAGGAAGTTTACAACGACACCGTAAAAATGGATACCCCTCGGACAAAATTTGAGTATGCGGTTCTCAAAGAATTCTTGGCCCAGGGCAAGGCCGTCATGGGCATTTGCCGGGGCGAGCAGCTGCTCAACGTCTATCTGGGCGGCGATATCTACCAGGATTTGGCCCATCAGAAAGGGCTGTTCCACAGCAGCTATGAGCTGCGGCATTCGGTGAAAGCCGTTCCCGGCTCTTTTGTGGAAAAGCTGCTGGGACAGGAATTTTTGGTCAACAGCACGCACCATCAGGCGGTTCGGCGGCTGGCGCCCGGTTTGAAGCTGGCGGCGGAAGCCCCAGACGGGGTAATTGAGGCCTATGAACACGAGAGCCTGCCTTTGTTCGGCGTCCAGTGGCACCCCGAGCGGTTGACCAATTCCATGAGGGACGAACGCACGCCGGATATGGCGCCGCTGTTCTCCTATTTCTTGGAATTGGTTCGCAGCTATTGCGGCAAATGAAGTAATCCGTAAAAACACAAAAACGCCGGCAAAAGCCGGCGTTTTTCATCGGACTTCGCGGAAATATTGACGAACAGGGCCAAAACAGCTATAATGCCTGTAACCGGCCCAACAGACAGAGAAAAACAGCGGCCGGCCTTTGGAAGGAGTCTGTTATGCGAAATGATCGGAGCCTTCGGCGGCTGGCCGCCGGGGGGATTTTGGCTTTATCCTGTCTGTGCGGCGGGTGCGCGGTGGGCGGCTTTGAAGAGCCTCGGCAAACCCCGGCGGAAGACAGCGTCCTGCCGGCGGAAACGGAGCCCGGCGCCCCAGTCCAGGTCTATCAGGCCAAGGAACTCCTATATGAAAAAAAGCTGAGTCTGCCCTCCGGCGCCCAGGCGGCCATTTACCGGGCGTCGCTGCCCCAATTTGAAGAAGAAGGGGATGAAAACCCCATCTTGGAGAAGATCAACCAGCATTATCGGGCGGAGCTTAGCGTTTTGCAGCAGGACTGCGAAAGTTATTTCAACCAGATCAAGGCATATTACGGCGAAAGCTGGCAGAGCGCCCAGCAGCCCACTCTGGAATACCGGGTGGATTTTGATTATCAAATCCGCCAAGCCGCCGGCCAGCGCGTCAGCCTGTCCCGCGCCTACCGGTATCTGGACGTCAACGGCAAAGAAAAGGTTGTTTACAGCGCCGAAACCTTTGATTGCACCACCGGTTGGCTGATCAAACTGGGCGATCTGTTTGCTGATCAAGACGAAGCGGAGCAGGAGGTAAAGCGGCAGCTTCAGCTCTGGATTGAGAAAAACCAGATCGAAAACGTCTCTGTGGACGATTTTTCTTTTGCGAAGCAGGACAGCGCCTTTGCCATTGGAGAGGACTTTCTTTACCTGTGCCTGGAGGAAAGCGTGGTCAGCACAGACAGCGCCGGCGGCTGCTTGGCTGAAATTCCGCTGGAAAGCCTGGAGAGCTTGATGGTTCAGCCTGTGGAGGAGGAATAAATGCTTTCACAGCGGCCTGCCGGCGAGGAGGAAAGGCATGGAATACGGTCAAGAAATCATGGCGCAATACAATCGGCGATGGATCCGAGTATATCAAGCCTACAACCCTGCCATCGCCCAAGAGGCCGTGGCGCTGCAGCGGTTTGGAAATCAATTTCAGACAAACCGGATGACATGGATCAAACCGTCGTTTTTGTGGATGATGTATCGCTCCAATTGGGGGACGAAGAAAAATCAGGAGCATATTCTCGCAATAGACGTCTGCCGGTCTGTTTTTGACGAGCTTTTGAAAAAGGCGACGCTGACTTCGCCGGATTCCCCTTGCTATACCGGCGAACAATGGCGCAAGGCTTTTGACGAAGCGACAGTATATTGCCAATGGGACCCGGATCGAAATATCAACGGGGATCCCATCCATCGGGCCGCAATTCAAATA
>CAJUIK010000067.1 GCA_910585875.1 uncultured Eubacteriales bacterium
AAACTACAAAATTTCTTCGGCGTTTTCTTACAATTTCAAATTGGCGTTGACAGTCTACAAGAGTCAACAGAATACCGTCTATCTTCAAGCTGGGGTTGATGTGCTTCCTGACCTTTGAAACGGTCTGCAAAAGCTGGGTCATGCCCTTAGCCGGAAGATACTGTGCCTGAACGGGGATAATCACGCTGTCCGCCGCAGCAAGGGCATTGAGCGTAATCATACCCAGCGAGGGCATACAGTCGATCAGGATATAGTCGTAATTCTCTTTCACCTGATTGAGATATGCCCGCAGGGTAGTCTCTCTGCTCATAACCGTCACAAGGCTCATTTCCAGAGCTGACAGCTCCAGATTGGCGGGTAAAAGATCGACCTTTTCCTCATGGTGCAGAATGCCGCTCATGGGGTCGCTGGGTTCCTCCCGCATCACCTCAGCCAACTTTGTCGCCAGCGTGATGGGAATAGCGTCTGTATCCTGCCAGCCAAGGCAAGTGGTTAAATCACCTTGCGGGTCTGCGTCAACCAGCAGGACTTTCTTGCCGTTCATGGCAAGCCCGATGCCCAAGTTGACCGCCGTTGTGGTCTTTCCTACACCGCCTTTCTGATTGCAGATAGCGATGGTTTTGCAGTCGCTCATTCGGCTTACCTCCTTTCTCTTAGATTCATAGCCGCCCTCAGCGGCTATGTAATGTGCTTTATTTGTCCACGACACCCCAAGCACAATGGGAAGTCATCAGGCGCTCGGCTGCTAACCGAGTCCATAGGAATCTCACCTCTGCCGGGTTCTCCGCCAGCCCCATAGGGAAGTATCATTAACCCTGATGCGTTTCATCGCCTTATCCGTAGCAACCGGATATTTCAGAACAGTTCGGCTTCGCTCTCCCTCCTTGATTTCCGCATTTACCCTTTAGGGCAGGAGGATCATGGCGCACTTTCATACGGCTGAGGGTTTCCCCTCCGCTCAGGAACGACCTGATGAATGTGTATTCAGTTTTCAAAGAACTCGTGAGGTGTTTTGCCTCACACCCCTTAACAGCACAAAAAAGCAAAAAAACGAAACCCCTTTTTCAAAAAAATTTTTATTTTTTCTGAGCAATAAAAAAGCTCCCGCCTTACTTCCTCGAAGTAAAACGGGAGCAAAAGAAAAACCCCACCGAGAGCTAATCTCAGTGGGGTAAGTAAGAACACCTGCGAAGTGGCGTGAACTTGCAAGAAATCGCATAAGTTCCGAACGCTTTTTGGAGTAAGTTAGGCGTGAATTGGCGTAATCCGCTGGCGTATGACCTCTTATCTGCTCTTACCAGTTCACGCATACAGACTTATAAAGGCTTACTCAATCCAAAGGTTTCATTGTGGGGAACAGCAGCACGTCTCGGATGCTGGCGGAATCCGTCAGCAACATAACCAACCGGTCTAAACCGAAGCCCAGGCCGCCGGTGGGGGGCAGGCCGTATTCCAGGGCTGTGATATAGTCGTAGTCCACCTGGCAGGTGTCTTTGGGGTTGGCGGCTTTGCGGGCGGCCACCTGGCCCTCGAAGCGGGCCCGCTGGTCGATGGGGTCGTTCAGCTCGCTGAAAGCGTTGCCGAATTCCATGGCGTTGATAAAGTATTCAAACCGCTCGGTAAACGCCGGATCTTCGGTTTTGCGCTTGGCCAGGGGGCTGTTTTCCACTGGGTAATCATAGATAAAAGTGGGCTGGATCAGGTTCTCCTCCACAAAGGCGTCGAAAAATTCGGCCAACACCGTCCCCTTTGTGGCGCCGTTGGGCACAGGCACGCCCTTTTCTTTGGCGGCGGCCCGGGCGTCTTCGTCGGTCTTCCAATCGTAATAATCGCAGCCCGAGTACCGCTTCACCGCCTCGACCATAGTCATCCGCTCCCAATGGCTCATATCGATGGTCTTGCCCATATAGGGGATGGTCAGGCTGCCGCAGACCTTTTGGGCCAGGCGCTTATAAAGCTCCTCCACCAGATCCATCATGCCCTTATAATCGGTGAAAGCCTGATATAGCTCGATGGTGGTGAATTCCGGGTTGTGTTTGGTGTCCATTCCCTCGTTGCGGAAAATGCGGCCCACCTCATAGACCCGGTCGAAGCCGCCCACAATCAGCCTCTTCAGCGCCAGCTCGGTTTCAATGCGCAGATACATATCCATATCCAGGGTATTGTGGTGGGTGACGAAGGGCCGGGCCGAAGCGCCGATTTCCAGAGGCAGCAGGATGGGGGTGTCCACCTCCAAAAATCCCTTTTCATCCAGATAATCCCGGATTTCCCGCAGGATCCGGCTGCGCTTGATGAAGGTGTCCTTGACCTCCGGGTTGACGATCAAATCCACATACCGCTGGCGATAGCGCAGGTCCATGTCCTTCAGGCCGTGGAATTTCTCCGGCAGGGGCAGCAGGCTTTTGCTCAGCAGCTGGATCTGATCCGCCTTGACGCTGATCTCCCCCATCTTGGTGCGGAAGACCTTGCCTTCCACGCCAACCACGTCGCCGATATCGAATTTTTTGAAGGCGGCGTATCCCCCGTCGCCGATGTTGTCCCGGCGGATATAGAGCTGGATATCGCCGGAGGAATCCCGCAGGTCGGCAAAGCTGGCCTTGCCCATCACCCGCTTGCTCATCAGGCGGCCGCCCAGGCGGACGACAGTCTCCGTCTCCTCCTCGGGGGCCAGGCCGGCGAACTGCTCTTTAATCGAAGCGGCCCGGCTGTCCACCGGGTATTTGGTGATGGTAAAGGGGTCGGCGCCCGCGTCCCGCAGGGCCTCCAGCTTGTCCCGGCGGATGCGCAGCAGCTCCCGCATTTCCTGCTGATCCTGGGCCTGCTCCTGCTGGCCCTGGTTCTGTCGTTCTTCGTTCATAATTTCATCCTCCATGCCAAAAGCCGCGGCATTCGTCAGCGCCGCGGCCTCCTGATTTTCTTGCAGCTTCCTGGCTTTTAGCGGTCGATGGCGATAATGCGGTAGGTCACGTTGCCCGCCGGCGCCTCCACAATCACCTCGTCCCCCACGCCGTGGCCATACAGGGCCTTGCCCAGGGGCGATTCGTCGGAGATGCGTCCCTGGCCCGGGTTGGCCTCCTGGGAACCCACGATGGAATATTCCTGGGGCTCGTCGTCGCCCTCCTCCATCACAGTCACCCGAGTGCCCATGCTGACGTGCTGGGTGGTGATGGAATCCTCGTTGATAATCACAGCGCCGGCCAGAATATTTTCCAGCTCGGCAATACGGGAATAGAGCTTGCCCTGCTCGTTTTTGGCCTCGTCGTACTCGCTGTTTTCCGAAAGGTCGCCAAAGGAGCGGGCCTCCTTGATTTGCTCGGCCACCTCTTTTTCCCGAACGGTCTTCAAGTATTCCAGCTCGTCCTTGATTTCCTGAAGGCGCTTTTCCGTCATCATAAATTGCTTCTGCATGATATTTTTTGTCCTCCCTCTGTCCCGGCAATCGGGTCTGCGAATACCTTAAATTATAGGGGTCCGCCCTCTCCATGTCAAGCGCGGTTTTCCGCCGGCAGGGCCCGGACGTCTTGGGGGCGGATCAGCCCGTTTTCCAGAAGCATGGCGGCATAGAGCTCCTCCGCCATGCCGGCGGGTTTCTGAGCACGGGCCCAGTCGGGCGCCAGCAGCCGCAGGCCGGGGCAGCCGCCGGGAACTAGGGCCAGGCCCTCCTCCGGTTCCGCCCCGGGAAAAGCGACCCTCAGCCGGGCGTATTCCGGCGGCGGGATGCTCTGGCGGGCGACGCCAAACTCCTGATAGAGCATATCCGCCAGGTACTCCTCCCCCACCTGGGCCTGGACGGATAGATACCGCACCTTGCTTGCCAACGACCGGACGCAGCGGACCACGTCTCGATCTGCTCGCCGGGCGGCCACGCACACCCAAGTCTTGTCCAAATCCGCCTGCCGAACCTGAAGCTCGGCTATCGCCGCCTGAAACCCGACGGCAGGCCAAAGCCGGTCTTCCGTCACCGGCGCCAGCCCCGCTTCCACAATGGCCTCCCGCCAGCGCTCCGCCGCAGCCGCCCGATGAACTCCTCTCTGCCGCAGCAGTCCCAGTCCCCGCTGGACCTGCTTTTCCAGCTCCTCCGGCCTCAACTCCGGTTCCACAGGCCAGCAGACCTGCCAGAAGGCGGCGTTTTTGACGCAGCGGGTTTGGGTCTCCATCCGGCTTTGAGGGTCCAGACGCCATTTGATCCGCCGCATGAGCCCCGGCGCCGGCCGTTCTTCCACTTCAAAATATGCAATCATACCCTTGCCTCCCTTATCCTGTCCCGTTTCCCCATCTATATGAACGGCCTCGGGCCCAGTATGCGGGGGGCGCGAAAAAACCGGCCGCAAGGCCAGCTTTTTCGCTGAAAATGCAAGAGTATTTTATCTTTTTTGTTAATTTATATTATTTTTCGACGGATTGTAAAAACCGTGTTAAAATGGCGGCTACCTGAGCCCGGGTGGCGCTGCCTCCCGGCGCAAGGACGCTTTCGTCCATGCCGTTGATCAAGCCGGCGACGTTGGCCCAAGCCATAGCCTCTTTGGCGTAATCGCTGACGCTGCCGCCGTCCGCAAAGGCGGACAAATCCGCTTTCTTGCTCACGTCATAGCCCTTCTGCTGGGCATAGCGATAGAGAATCGCCGCGATCTGCTCCCTGGTAATGGGCCCATTGGGGTTGAAAGTACCATCCGCGTTGCCGGTGACAACGCCGTTTTCCGCAGCCCAGGCCACGGCGCCGCTGTACCACTGCCCGGCAGGCACGTCGCTGAACTCCGCCGCGCCGGCGAAAGGAGAGCCCTCCAGCCGATAGAGCAGGGACACGATCATGCCCCGGGTGGTAACGCCGCTGGGATCGAATTCATAGGCCGAGACGCCGTTCATCATCCCTCTGCGATAAACGTACTGCACCGCCTCATAATACCAAGCGCCGGAGGTCACGTCGTGAAACCGGCCCTCGGCGGGCAGGTTGTATTCGGGATATTCCTGAACGTCCGCCTTCTTGTAGGTCACTTCAATCGTCACATCGCTGTCCGGCATCACGAAGGTATACCGGGTGTCGGTGGACTTGGTCACCGTCACTTCCCCGTCTTTGCCGGTTACGGTCACGGTATCCACCGCGTAGCCCTGGTTGGGCGCGATGGAGACGACGATTTGCTTGCCCTTGGAAGCGCTGGAAAGATCCACGCTGACGGCGCCGTTGCCGCCAGAGGGCTTGGCGACGCTGTAAGAAGGAGCGCCGGAACCGCCGCCGGAAGAACCGGAGGAACCGGAACTGCCGGAATGGTCGCCGTCTCCGTCAGAGCCGCCCTGGGCTTTCCAATGGGCGTAAATGGTAGTATCCTGGTTGAAAACGGTTTCAACCGTCACCTTTTCGCCGCCCTCTTTGGCGGTATACCAGCCTTCAAAGGTATAGTTCTCCCGAGTCGGCGCAGGCAGAGCAGTCAATTTTCCTTCCGCGTTTGTTTTGGCGCTCTTCTGCTCCAATTCCGCTCCGCCGTTGACGTCAAAAGTCACTGTCAGATCTGACTGGCCCTTTTTTTGAACCATCGCGAAATCGCTGAAGCTGGTCAACACAAAAGAAACAAACCATTTGCCGTCTTTTTGGAACTTATTTGTGAAAACCTCTTCATAGCTGCCGTCGCTCTTATAATGCAGAATGGCCAACACATCGGGGTTGATGTTCTCAGGAATGGGCAGCGTGATCTTTACAGGAACATCCAGATTCTCTGTATTTCTCACGTTCTCCAAATCCATGGAAAAGTCCACTGCGATGGTGCTGTCATACATTTCGTCCCGTATGTGATTCTCATCTTTCGCCTTGCCCACGTTCAAGGTGATCTCGCCGTCGTCGGTCTTGTTATTCAGCCCAGCGCCCACAACGGAAATCTGGCTTGGATCAAATGCGTCCTTCATTTCATCAGCGACGGCGGTTTTCGCCGGGCCGCCAACCTTCGCTTCCAGAGCCGCCAGGGCGTCGGCGACGCCGCTGGAGATGTTTTGCAGGTCAGCCCGCAGCGCGTTGTGCAGCGCCGTCTGCCCCATGCCTTGGACTTGCTCGCGAATCTTTCCGGCATCGTTTTCGTCCTTCAGCGCAGTCAGTTGATCTTTGACGCTGTTTGCGGCGTCCAGCAGGTTATACGGAGTGCTCCAAGGAGAAAAATCGCCGTTGCGGATTTGCTCGATATTGCTGCTGACGGGCCGTACTCGGAAATAATAATACCCGTTTCCATTCTCGCCAATCAGCTTATTCTGAAGCCAAGAGTCTTCTATGCCAGATTGGGAAGAATGACTGCCGCCAATCGTGTGGATTTTATTGACGTCGTCTGTTTGGGTTTCTGAAAAACCGTAGTCAATATAATAACTATAGATTCGCTCGTCGCTTTCCTGTTCGTCGTCCCAAACCGCCGCAGGCCATTCCCAACGACCCTTCTCCGGGGTATCCAGCTTGGCTTCGGGTTTTACATAGTGATAAACGCCATTGGGCATATCCTTGGAGGATACCACGGCGCTGTCGCTGTATGTAATGCCGTCGCCCAGATTCTGAACAGTGAAGTAATAATCCCCCGATTCAAACTCCCCATCGCCATTCCCAGCAGAATATGTGATAAAATGATCGACCACAAACCTTGTGTTTTGATGGCCGGCGCCGTAGTGATGCGTCGTGTAATCGACAGGTTCGTCCACGCCCACCTTGTACAGGCTGAATTTCAGGCGGCTCTGGAAGGTTCCATCCGTGGTCCATACCGCCATCCCCGGGCCTCGGTTCCCTTCCCCGTCGCTCCATTTCAAGCCTGACGGGTCGCCGCAGGGCGTCAGATTCTCCTCCGCCGCCAGGGCCGGAACAGCCATGGACAGCAGCAGGCACAAGGCCAGCAGGGCGGATAACGCTCTCTTTCTCATGTTTCTTCCTCCATTCTTCTTTACAAGAACGTATACATTCTTGCAAGAAGACATTCTTACAAAAAGTATTGCAAAATAGGCAGGATATTAGGGGATTTCTCTATTGAAAGCTGACGGAATTTATGATATTGTTTATACAGAACAAGAATCCCGAGAGGTTGCAAGAATGTATACTTTCTTGTAACTCCGGGATTATTTTGCAAAGCCCCCCTGGCGCCGCTGTTCCGGCCGCCAGGGGGGCTTTCCATGTTTCCCTTGTTTTAAGCTCTGGTTATCGTGAATTGTCGCCCTGTTTTTTGGCGTCTTTTTTCCGTTTCCTATTCCCCCATCTGCTGGCGGAGGGTTTCCAGGGCCGTTTGCAGCTGGTCGTCCTCTTCCAGGCTCAGGGTATAGAAATTGGCCAGCTTTTCGTCGCTGAGCTCCGCTTCCACATCCGGCGCGATGCCCACGCCGGCCAGGCTAACGCCTTTGGCGGTGTAATAGCGGCTGGTGGAAAGGTTCACCGCGCCGCCGCCGGAAAGGGGAATCAGGGTTTGGGCATAGCCCTTTCCCAAGGTATGGCCGCCCACGACCGTGGCCGCGCCGTATTCTTGGAGGGAGGCGGCGAAAAATTCCGCCGCGCTGATGGAATATTCGTTGCACAGCACCGCCATCGGCAGCTCTATGCAGGCTTCGTTGGAAGAATAGGTGGTGCTTTGGCCCTCTTTATCCGTGATGCTGATGATAGCGCCCTTGGGCAGCAGCAGATCCAGCATATTCACCAGCACATCCACAAACCCGCCGGGGTTGAACCGCACGTCGAACACCAGCGCCTGGGCCCCTTGGTCCAGCAGGCCCTGGAGCTTCTGCTCAAATTCCCCGTCCACATTGCGGGAAAAGGACTCGATGCGGATCAAGCCGATATTGCCCTCCAGCATCTGGGCTTTCACGCCGGGAGTCTGCACTTCTTCCCGCGTCAGGGTCAGCTTTTGGGCAATCCCCTCCCGCAGGATGGTCAGCTCCACCTCCGTCCCCTGTTCGCCCTTCACCCGGTCGGTCAGGTCGTCATAGGTCATATCCGCCACGCTTTGTCCGTCTACCGCGGCCAGCAGATCCAGCACCTGGACGCCCGCCTTTTCCGCCGGAGAATCCTCAGTGACGGCGGTAATCACATAATAGCTGTCCTCCATACCGGCGGAAATGGTGATGCCCACGCCGGCGTATACCCGCTCCCGCCGCTCCAGCAGGTCCTGATACTCCCCTTCCGTCAGGTAGGAGGACCACTGATCCCCCGTCCCCTGGATATAGCCCTTCAGGGCCTCTTCCATCATGGTTTTTTTGTCGTATTCGCCGACGAAATACTTGTCCACCAGGTTGGCTACTTCTTTGAAATCCTTGTATTCCGCTTCCAGCTTGTCAAAATCGCCCAGCCTGGCCCGGTAATATTCCGAAGCCACATAAAAGGTGACGTTGAACGTGGCTACAATGGCCAGCGCCGCCAGCATCAGGGCCGAGCCCCAGGTCGTTTTCTTTTTCATCGTTTATCCCCCGCCCGGATCTCTTAATAGAGGCCCAAGATGCTGCCGGAATCCTGATAGGAGCCGTTGAGCCGCACTTCAAAATGAAGGTGATTGCCGGTGGAATAGCCGGTAGATCCCACATAACCGATGGTATCCCCGGCGTTTACCGTAGCGCCCTTGGTCGTGCCCAGCTTGCTCATATGGGCGTAGAGGGTCGTCAGCCCGCCGCCATGGTTAATCACTACATAGTTGCCATAGGCGGTGCTGCGGCCGGCAATAATCACCGTGCCCGGTTTGGCCGCCATGATGGTCGTGCCGTTGGGCGCCGAGATATCCACGCCTGTATGCAGCTTATATTTGCCTGTAATTGGATGCTTGCGGTTGCCGTATCGGCTGGTAACCCGCCGGTATCCGCTGGGCAGGGGGAAGGTATACCCGCCGCTGGTCTGGACGGGAGCCACGCTTTGTCCGCCGCCCTGATTATTTTGGTTCTGGGCGGCCTGCCGGGCCGCTTCTTCCTCCTGGCGCCGGCGCTCCTGCTCGGCCAGCTCTTTGGCCATCTTGTCGATCTGGGCGTTGATATCCGCTTCTTCGTCCTCAATTTCCTGATAGGACGACTTCACCTCGTCAGAAGCATTTTCCAAATCCCGCATGACGGCGGAACGGTTTTCCAGCTGGGCGTCCAGATCCCGCTTCGTGGTTTCCAAACCGGCTTTGGCTTCCTCCGCTTCGGCTTGGCTGGCCTCCAATTCCGCCTTTTTCTGGGCCACCGCTTCCTTGGCGGCCTTCAGCTTTTCAAAAAGCCCTTTGTCGTATTTGGCGATCTGGGAGACGATTTCATATCGGGAGAGGAAATCCGACACATTGTCCGAGGAAAGCAGCACTTCCAGATAGCTGGTGTCCCCCTGCTCGTACATCACCCGCACCCGGGTCTTGAATTTTTCGTATTGGGCCTCTTCCTCTTTCTGCGCCTCTTCCAGCTCCGCCTCTTTTTGGACGATCATGCCTTGCAGCTGCTCAATGAGCTGGTTTTGCAGGTCGATTTCCCCTTCTGTGTTGGCGATCTGCTGGTCCAGCGCCTCAATCTGGTTTTTGATGGTGGCCTTTTCCCGATTGATGCCCTCAAGCTTCTGCTGAAGCTGCTTTTTCTCTGCGGCGGAGTCCTTCAGCTTTTCTTTCAGCGCGTTGATCTCCTTTTGGGAGGCCGCCGCGGCGTCTACCCGAAAAAACAGGTCCGCTATCAAGCCGAACAGCATGATAAAAGCCAGCAGGCCGGCGATAGCCCCTGCCCCGATGCGAATCAATTTTCTTTTTTGCGATAATTTCATGGTCCAGGTC
>CAJUIK010000068.1 GCA_910585875.1 uncultured Eubacteriales bacterium
ATTCAGCAAAGACGCAGGAATACTTCCTGCGTCTTTGCTGAATAACCTGAAAAGTGGAGAAACGGCATAGCCCGCAAGCTACGCCGTTTCCTAAAAACATTTCTAATACTGTCTTATGAGTGCCGCCCTTTGCGGGGGCTTTTTTTCGCGGATTAGGATTTCTGGCCCTTTCCGGTCTTGATTCGCATAATTTCGCCATTTTTCGCTTCATATCCGCCGGTCAAGGCTCGAATCAACATCCCATGGCTGGCCACAATCAGAGGCCCTCGGCCCCGATATCGCTTCAGCGCAGCCAAAGCCCGTCGGCGAAGGGCCTGGCAGTCTTCCCAGTCCTGCTCCTCCCCTTCTGGATATTGGCCGCCGTGCTCTATAAAGGCCCGGTACCGCGCCTCCGTCTGCTCCTCCGAAATAGATTGATACCGTTTATCCGCAATCCATTCATGCAAATCGGTTTCCACCGCAATATCCAGCCCCAGCTCTTTAGAAAGGATGGCGGCGGTTTGCAGCGCCCGGGTATAGGGCGAGGATACAATCAGCCGAGCCTTTTTCAGCCGCGGGTCCTTGGCCGTCTTTTGAATCTGCGCGATGCCCGAAGCGGAAAGCGGCGCCAAATTGACGCCGAACCCCTGATAGATTTTCGTGTTCTTTTCGCTGTAATCCGTTTTCCCGTGACGCACCAGATAAATCTTCACTCTGCTTCCCCCGCTTTCTTTTCATTTCAATCCTCTGTTTTGGGCGGCTGACCCACAACGTTTTCCACCAGTTCCAGCAGCCGCTGGACGTCGATGGGTTTGGCCATATGGGCGTTCATGCCGCTTTTGGCAGACATTTTCCGGTCTTCATCAAAGGCGTTGGCCGACAGGGCCACAATTGGCACTCCGGCCAACGCCGGATCCTCCAGCGCCCGAATATTTCGAGCGGCGGTGTGACCGTCCATCACGGGCATCTGCAAATCCATCAGGATCAGCGAATATTCCCCAGGCTTGGAAGCTTTGACTTTTTCCACAGCAACGCTGCCGTCGCAGGCAGTGTCCACCAGAAACCCGGCGTCTTCCAATAAATCCACTTCGATCTCCCGGTTGAGCTCGTTGTCCTCCACCACCAGAATTTTCTGAGGGCCGGAGAAAAACGATCCAAGGGCTTCCTTTTCCTCGGTTTCCGCCTCTTCCTGGAGGCGCAGCGTCAGGCAGACGGTGAAACGGCTGCCCTTGTTCAAAACGCTCTCCACTTCGATGGCGCCGCCCATCATCTCCACGATATTTTTGGCGATGGGCAGGCCTAGGCCGGTGCCAAAAACGCCGCTCATGGTGCTGTTCTGCTGCCGCTCAAAGGGCTCAAAAATATGCTGGATAAAATCCGGGCTGATGCCGACCCCCGTATCTTCTACTACAAACTGATAAGCCGCAAACTGGCTGGTGGCGTTTTGCTGCCGGAATGTAATCACAATTCGGCCGCCGCTTTCGGTATATTTCACCGCGTTAGAGGCGATACGATTGATCACTTGGGTCAGCTTTTCCTGGTCGCCATATACCAGACCGCGCCCCAACCGGCTCAGATCCATGGTCAGCTCCACGCCCTTTTCCTGCGCTTGAGGCAGGATGATATTTTCAATATCCTGGGCCACCTCCAGCAGGCTGCACATCTTTTCTTCGATATGAATGCTGCCCGATTCCAACCAGGAAATTTCCAAGATGTCGTCAATCAAATGCAGCAGCTGGCGGCTGGAATCGTCGATCATATCCAAATATCCCAGAAGCCGCTCGGGCTCCTGCCAGCGGCTTTTGGCCAAGGCGGTAAAGCCGATAATGGCGTTCATCGGCGTGCGAATATCGTGAGACATATTGGATAGGAAGGTATTGCGGGCCTGATTGGCCGCTTTTGCTTGAATCAAGGCGTTTTCCAGCATCTGATTGCGCTCGATTTCCCGCCGGACCTCGTCGTCTACCCGCCGGCATCCCACCATGATTTGGGACACGGTCGCCGTTTTACCCACATTGACAAACACCATTTGCAAATATTGGGCAACCCCATCCTTGACAATGCGGTAATTGGTGTGAAACGCTTTCTGTTCCTCCAGGGTTTTGCGAATATAGGCCGGATCCACCGTCTGGGCGAACAGCTTCCGATCCTCTGGGCAAACCCAAGCAGCCACATAATCGTCGGCAAAACCGGTAAAGCGGCGCACTTGCAAATCCTTTCCAAACCGACATTCCGCCCGGCGGCTCACCCGATAGGGCTGGATACAATCTTCGTCCAGATCCACATAGAAAATGGATTCATAATCGATGCTCAACCCTTCGATAAGCTCCAGCCGTTGGGCCAGCTCGTGGTTGATGCGCTCCAGCTCCTGGTTATAGCTTTCAATCTGGCTTTCCAGCAGCCGTTCTTTGTCCACCTGCTCGCCCTTTTGGCGCTCCCGCTTTTCTGTCGCGTCGGCCACAAAGACATAGAAAAGAGGGCCCGCGGAAGAACTTTGGATGAAATGTCCAAAATCCTCTACCCATCGAATTCGACCGCCTTTTTGTATGATACGGTATTCCACATAATCCAGATCATACTGGCTTTGAGCGATCTGTTCCCAAATGCTCTTTTCCACCGCTTCCAGATCTTCGGGATGGACGATACCTCGAAAGGAATTTCCAGTATGGGACTGGAATTCCTCGATCGTCTCGCAGTTGAACAGACGAAGCAACGCCTGATTGGCATAGATAACTTCCTCGTCTCCATCTGCGCGATAAATCAAAAAACCGCCGGGCATTTCATCGATAAAGCGCTTCACCTGCCCCATGGCCTGGAAACGACTTTCTTCCAGATTACCGCTCAAAGGAGAATGGACCGTCTGAGGCCGCCCTTCTGTCAGCGCCTGTTCCAGAGCTCTTTTTCCATCTTCGGTCATATTCTGCGCAGCCAGCAGATACTCGATCAAGCTGTTGTTATCTCTCATGGCCGCATCCTCCTTTGCCTTTATTCTGCCCTGCCGGGCGCCCTCCTGGCTGTTTCAGGCGCCGGGCTTCCCTGCCCGCCGCCTTATGTTTCAGAGAACCCATGCGCGTTTCCAAACAAACGAGCGTTTCCCGTCCGCTTTTATTTTCTCCGCCCCAGTATGTATTTACCCAACTGTCGGCTTACTTCTCGAATATCGATGGGTTTTGCCACATGGGCGTTCATGCCGGCGTCCATACATTTCTTAATATCTTCGGCAAAAGCATCCGCCGTCATGGCGATAATCGGAATGTCTGCGTCTGGCCGGCCGGACGCCCGAATTGCTTCTGCCGCCTGATAGCCGGACATAACGGGCATCCGAATATCCATCAGCACCGCGTCATAGTATCCAGGCTCTGACGCTTGGAATTTTTCTACACAGATCTGGCCGTTGGCCGCCCAATCCAGCTGCAGCCCCAATTCAGACAACAGCTCGCTGGCAATCTCCCAGTTGAGCTCATTGTCCTCTGCCAGCAGCACCTTTTTCCCCTTCAGATCCTGCCTTTTCTCTTCTGCAGGCTTCTTTTCCTCCGGCCGGTCGATATCGGCAAAATGCCAAAGCCCATAAAACAGGGTGGATTTGAACAAGGGCTTGGAGATAAAGCCGTTGACTCCGGCGGCCCGGGCGTCTTCCTCAATTTCGCTCCAGTCATAGGCAGAAATCAGCAAAATTGGGATCTCGTCGCCCAAGGTCTGCCGAATCTGCCGGGCGGTTTCAATGCCGTCGATACCCGGCAGCTTCCAATCCAACAAAATCACATGGTAGTTGTCGCGTTTTTTCCGGCGCTCCTCCACCATGCGGAGGGCCGATTCCCCGTCCAGCGTCCATTCGGCGTTGACGCCGATGCCCTTCAGCGATTCCACAGTCGTGCGGCACAGGGTTTCGTCGTCGTCCACCACCAGCATATTCCAAGGAGGCAGCACCATATCCTGTTCCTGGACTGTGGCGACCTCCAAATCCAGCGTCACATTGAATTCCGTGCCCTGGCCCAGCTCGCTTTCCACTGTAATGGAACCGCCCATGGCGTCCACAATATATTTTGTGATCGCCATACCCAAGCCGGAGCCCTCCGTTTTATGAACCCGGGCGCTGTCTTCCCGCACAAAGGATTCAAAGATTTTCTCTTTGAATTCCGGCGCCATGCCGATGCCGTTGTCCTTGACTTGCAAAAACACCCGCACATAGTCGTCGCCTTTGGGGGAGGGGGCTTGGTGGAGGGAAATCAGGATCGCGCCGCCCTCCGGCGTGAATTTCACCGCGTTGGACAGCAAATTCAGCAGCACCTGGTTGAGACGAACGCTGTCGCAGCACACATTTTCTGTGACAATATCATGAATAAACACGTCAAAATGCTGCTTTTTGGTCTTGACTTGGGGCTGGACAATATTGACGATGCTGTCCATCACTTCCCGCAGGGAAACCTGGTCCATATTCAACGTCATTTTGCCGCTTTCAATTTTAGACATATCCAGCACGTCGTTGATCAGCCCCAGCAAGTGCTTGCTGGAAAGGGCGATTTTTTTCAAGCTGTTTTGTACTTGCTGAGGATTGTTGATGTTGGCGGTGGCGATGGCCGTCATGCCCACGATGGCGTTCATCGGCGTGCGGATATCGTGGCTCATATTGGACAAAAATTCGCTTTTAGCCTGGTTGGCCTTGATAGCGTCCTGTCTGGCCTGGTTCAGCTCTTTGATCTGCCGACGGGTCATCTGCAAATATTTGATAAACACGGCGATCAACACGACCAGAATCAGGCCGCAGCCTCCCAAAACCATCTTAATCCATTGGCCGCCCAGGTTGTTTACCGCGCTGCTGAGCACGCCGTAGGGCATCACCGTCACCAAAAACCATTCCGAATAATCCAGCTTCATCGCGTAAAGGTGCCGCCGATCCGATTCAAAGGGAAGTACGGTCGAATACGTCTTGCCGTCCCGAAGGGCCTCTTGGAGGCCCTTGACATATGCGTCGGCGTTTTCCACGCCCTGTTCCTCAAACAGAGCCTCAATGCGGTCAAAATAAGTATCCCGGAAAGCGCCGCCGCTACGCACGACAAAGGTGCCGTCCTGCCGAATGATATGGGAGTAAACCAGGGAATCGTTGGCGTCCAGCGAAAGGGTGTCGCTGATATAGGAAACGGGAAGCCCCGCCACCAGACCCACGCAATAAGAACCGTTTTCCATCCGGTAAGAAGTTGGAACGCCCAACAGCACAATCTTATTTCCCAGGACGTCTGCGCCCACGGCCACCTTCTTCCTTTTCTCCCCTAACGAATGCAAAAAGGGCTCTGGGTCCGCAAGCTCCACCGGATCGCCGTAGATCATCTCAAAAGAGCCGTCGTCCGAATAAAACCCCAGGTACTCGAACCCTCTGGCCCGGGCGCTGTATTCCAAATCCGCCTGCAGCGTGTCGTGATCCGCGCTGTCCGGCGGGATTGTTTCTACCAGCGCCTCCACTTGGGAGAGACGCAGGGAGATCGTGGTCTCAAAGTGCATAGAAATCTGCTCGCTCATGCCTGTCATATAAATTTGGCCCACTTCTTCAATCGTCTCTTCGCTCCGATTGCTCATGGAAACGGCCAAAAAGGCAAAAACCACTACGCACAAAATGACGATCGCGATTAAGCTGAATGTCAAAAACCGAGTCGTTTTGTTTTTCACCCGGCGTCCCTCCTTTTCCCCAAAAAGCCTTCGGCTTCCAGGGACCCTTATTCAGTCCATTTTCCCGGGAAAACCCGGGAAATTATTTCGCCGCGCCTGCGACGGGTCGGGCTAAGCGCCCGCTTCTTTGCTCAATTCTTTCAGCGCGTCGGTGGTCAACAGGTAATCCTGCTCCACCTGGGGCAGCAAAACGTCGGCCTCCGGCGTCCAGCCGGAGCGCAGCGCTTCGCTCAGCTGGCTGCTGGATTCATACAGCCTGCTGAAACTCAGGTTCTGGCAGACGCCTTTGATGGTGTGAGCGGCCCGAAACGCCTCTTCATAATTTTTTTGATCCATGGATTGGCGCAGCAGATCATAGCTTCCGTCGGCCAGAAACTTCAAGGCGAATTTCTGCACCATCCGCTCGCTGCGCAGGCGGCTGATGACGCCGTCGTAGTCGCCGCCCAAAGCGGCGTAACATTCCTTCAGATTCATGCCTCTTCCTCCTCTTTTGGCAGCGCGCCGGCGCCGCTCTCCCCAGTTTCGCTGTCCATGGGGGATATGACTGAAAGCATTTCTTTCATCGAGGGGTCATACAGCCGGAAATGGCCCCGGCCGCCTCTCTTGACTGCGTAAAGGGCCTGATCCGCCGCGTGGAACAGCTCTTCATAATCGTTTCCCACATCCGCCGTCCGAGCCACGCCCATGCTGACGGAGATGGGGAAATCCTCATATTTGCCCAGCAGCGATGTGAAAATGCGCTGGATCACCGGCTCTGCCTCTCCCTTGTATTCCAAGAAGATCAAAAATTCGTCGCCCCCCACCCGGGCCGGGATATCGCCGCCCCGAATACACTTGCGCAGCTGCTCGGCCATGTGGATCAGCACCCGGTCTCCAAAAATATGGCCGTAGTTGTCGTTGGCGTTTTTGAAATGGTCCAGATCCAGGATCACCAGGGCGAATTGGCCGTTGGGCCGGCTTTCCATCCGCTCCCGGATGATTTTTTTTGCCCGGGCATGGTTGAAAAGCCCGGTCAGCGGGTCGTGGGCGGCGGCCTGCTCCAGCTCGGCCAGCTTCATATGGGCCTCGTGAATGTCCATAGCCTTGCCGATAGCGCCCATATACCGGGGCGGCTCGTCGACGGACCAGGTGGCCCTGCTGATGATGCGCATCCACCGCTCTTCCCCTTCCAGGCAGACCTTGCAGTCATAGGTCACCATAGGCTGCTCCGGCGTGGTGCTGCGCAGGGCGTCGGACAGGCCCCGCAACCCTTTTCCAAAAATCTGAACCACTCGCTGGTCGCTGTAGGGGTCCATCACGACCTCCGGCAGCCCCAGCTTATCCGCCCCCCAAGCAGAAATGGTCACCATAGAAGGGGACAGGTTGTATTCAAACTGAATCTCCTGGGTCAGCGCCGCGAAGAAATTATATTTGGTGCGTTCATGCTCCAGCAGCTGCACCGCCCTCTCCGAAGCCCCCAGCTCCTCATGGCGGAACAGCTCTTCCGCAATGCTGCGGATATCCCGGTCGTTCTGAGCCGCTCGGATATTGTGCAGCTCTTGTTGGAGCGTGTCGGCAATATCCGTCAGGCATTCCAACACCATAGGGTTGAAAACGCCGCACTTGCCCTCCAGAATCATCTTCACCGCCTCTTCGTGGGCGATGGCTTTTTTATAAACCCGTTCGCTGGTCAGCGCGTCGTACACATCGGCCAGCGCCACCATTTGAGCGGAAATGGGGATAGCGTCTCCGGCCAGCCCGTCCGGGTAGCCCCGGCCGTCAAACCGTTCGTGGTGCCAGCGGCAGATTTCATAGGCCGCCTTGACCAACGGCTCGTCGGAATAGAAAGGCAGGTCTTCCAGCATCCGGGCGCCGATTTCCGCATGGGTTTTCATCAGGGTAAACTCTTCGTCTGTCAGCCGCCCCGGCTTATTCAAAACTTCCTCTGGGATGGCCACTTTGCCGATGTCGTGCAAGGCCGAAGCGGTGCTGATGATAGAGATATCGCCCCGGCTGAGCTGATATTTGCTGGTTTTCTGAACCAGCCGCTTGAGCAGCAGCTCGGTCAGCAGCCGGACGTTGCGGACGTGCAGCCCGCTCTCGCCGTTGCGGAACTCCACAATGTGGCTCAGGATATCGATCATCAGGCTGCTCTGTTTTTCTTTTTCATAGATCTGGTCGGCCACCATGCTCATCAGCTTTTTCTGCTTGCTGTACAGCAAAATGGTGTTGACTACCCGCCGATGGACGATCAGCGCGTCAAAGGGCCGGCCGATAAAATCCGTCACGCCCAGTTCATAGGCCCGCTCCACATGGCTGGAACCGTTTTCCGTGGAGATCATAATCACTGGGATATCTTCAATCCAACGGTTTTTGTTCATGATGTCCAACACTTCGAATCCATTCATATTGGGCATCACAATATCCAGCAGGACAAGGGAGATCCCGATCCCCTTTTGCAGCGTCTCAACCGCCTGCCAGCCGTCTTCCGCCTCGATGATATCGTACTCGTCTCCCAGCATATCTGCCAGAATGGCGCGGTTCAGCTCGGAATCGTCTACAATCAGAATCTTCTGTTTCGGGGCCTGTTTTTTCTCGTTGTTCAACTGTCCTGCACACTCCTTTTAACCGGGAAAAGGCCTGGCGGCCCAGCCTCTTCCCATCCAGCCTGTTCCAAAATACTTATTTCGCTCTTTCTTTCAAAATCGGCCCAAACTTGTCATTTTTCCATTATACCATCCTTCTGGGCCAAGGGCAAGAGCTCTGCTCTTTATTTTTCGCAGTTCTTTTCTTACGCTCCAGAGCCAAAGGCCGCCGCCGGGGAATTCCCTTTTTCCCGGCGTTTCTCCGGCTCCAATCAGGCTTCGTCGCCCTGCTGGGCCAGCATCGTGCGGTAAATTTTGTCGCTCAGCTCTTTGCCCGCGTTGTGGCCCATCCGCTTGTTGCGGTTGTTCATGGCAGCCACTTCCAGTATGACGGCCAGATTCCGGCCCGGATGCACCGGGATCGTCAGCATAGGCACCTGAATATCCAGGATTTCCATCGTCTCGTCGTCGATGCCCCAACGGTCGTAGGGCTTGCCGTCCTCCCATTTTTCCAGCCGGACCACCAAGTCCACCCGCTCGGTGGGCTTGACAGAGCCCATGCCGAAGATGCGGCGCACGTCGATGATGCCGATGCCCCGCAGCTCAATGAAATAGCGGATCATCTCCGGCGCGCTTCCCACTAGGGTTTTGGCGGACACCTTTTTGATATCCACCGCGTCGTCGGCGATCAGCCGGTGGCCCCGCTTGACGAGCTCGATGGCGGTTTCGCTTTTGCCAATGCCGCTGTCGCCCAGCAACAGCAGCCCCTCGCCGTAAACCTCCACCAGTACGCCGTGGAGCGTGGTCACCGGGCCCAAATGCACATGGAGCGAGGCCGTCATGGCGGCGATGAGATCCGAGGTGAATTCGTCGCTGCCCGCCACAGGCGCGCCATAGCGCCGAGCCATTTCCATACATTCCTCCGAGGGCTGGTACCCCCTGGCGAAAATCAGCAGGGGGATTTTTCTCTTGAACATCCCCTCAAAGGCTTCGGCCCGTTTCTGAGGCGGCAGGCTCTGCAAAAACATCCATTCCGTCTTGCCCAGCACCTGGATGCTCCGGGCGTCGAAATGGTCGTAAAAGCCCACCAGCTGCAAGCCGGGGCGGTAAACGTCCATGCTGTAAATGGGAGAATCCATCGCGCCCTCCGGGGCGTAAAAAATATTCAAGCGGAATTCGTCCTTCAGCTGATGCAGTTTCACAAAAGGCTTTTCCATCAATCCCTCTCCCTTCCGCCGGAGGCGGCGAGCCGCCGGCCCTCTGTTTTCTTGGGTCTGCTGCCTCTATTATAGAGGATGCCGCGCTTATTATCAACGGGAAATGATTTTTTTCGGGATAATCCTTGATTTTAATTCGGCGGTGTGGTAATATAGTTCATGTCGCTTTAGACCTTATGGTTAAAGG
>CAJUIK010000069.1 GCA_910585875.1 uncultured Eubacteriales bacterium
GCGCCGCGCCGGCCATGCGCACGGTCAGGCGCAGATTGCTCTCCGCCGGGGTTTCCTCCAAAACCCGAGCCATCTCCAGCAGCTGCGCCCGGTAAGACCACAGGCGCAAAACCGCAATCCCCAGGGCGGCAAGAGCCAAAACAAGGGCAGGCAACATGAAAGTTCCTCCTTAAATATCCTGCTTTTCCATGGCCAACAGGCTTCCAACTCCGTAAATAACCGCCCAAGCGGCGACGCAGGCCAGAATCATGCCCGCCTGTATCATGCCGCTTTGGGGCGCATAGACGCCCTTTACGACAGAGGCCAGCAAATATTGTTCCAGGGAAGGCAAGCGCAGCAATTTGCTCAGCGTTCCCAGCAGAACGGCGGTGAGCCCGCCTCCGGCTACCAAGGATAGGATAATCCCCAGAGTAGCGCTTCGAGTCAGCAAAACCAGAGCCAGAGCCATCATGGCAAAGGCCCAATGGAGCAGCCACATCCAGAATAGATATTGCAAAATATCCGAGACAGAGCTGGGCGCAGGGCGCATACCAAACAGATAGGGCGCCAGCAGAATCAGCGCGACGCCCAACAGGGTAATGACGCCGCTGTAGACTCCCGCGGTCAACGTCTTGGAGGCCACATAGCGGATCCGCCGAGGCTGAGCGCAGCAGGTATTCTTGATAAAACCGCTGGAAAAATCGCCGTTGACAAAGAGCGTAACTCCGATTCCGACGATAATCAGCAAAAAGCCGCCGCCCAGGGTTTCATGGGCCAGATCCAGCTGGGTCATATTGAGGATTTCTTCCGACATCTGGCGGTCAATTTCGTCGATTTCCGCGCCGCGGGCGCCCATATCCTCCAGCGTCTCCGGGTCGGAGACAACGGCAGTCATCAGGGACACCAACAGCATCAGCGCTGTGGTAATCAGCAAAACCGCCCTAAAACCGCGGCCTCGAAACAGCCGCCGCAAATCCATACGCAGCATATTAAACACGGTCGGCGCCTCCCATCCGCTCCAGAAAATAGTCCTCCAAGTCCTGCCGGCGCAGACTCATTTCCTCCACTGCGATCCCCGCCTGGGCGAGGGTCTGCCCCACCGCCTTGGCGTCTGTGGTTTCGTAAATTCGGATCTCCCCTTCCGGCCGCATTTCCCAGCGGGTCAGGCGGAGCGCCTGTTCCAGCAGAGCCGCCGCCTTCTGGGGCTGGTCCGCGCGCAGAAGCAGATAGTCGGCGCATTTCTGCTCCAGTTCTGCCGCGGCGATCTGCTCCGCCATCCGGCCCGCCCGAATGACGCCGTACCGAGTGGCGATTTTGCTCAATTCGCCTAAAATGTGAGAGCTGATCAGGATGGTCAAGCCCTGCTCTCGGTTCAGCCGCAGGAGAAGCTCCCGCATCTCCCGGATTCCCTCCGGGTCCAAGCCGTTGATGGGTTCGTCCAGCAACAGCAGATCCGGCCCACCCAACAGGGCTAAGCCCACGCCAAGCCGCTGCTTCATGCCCATAGAATAGTGGCACACCGGCTTTTTTTCCTTTGAAGACAGGCCCACAGTCTTCAAAACTGCCTCTACCTGCCGCTCTGGGCTGTCCAGCCCCAACAGAACGGCGTACAGCCGCAGATTCTCCCGGCCGCTCAGGTCGGGGTAAAGCCCTGGCTGCTCAATCAGCGCCCCCACCCGCCGGCGGGCCACTGAATCCCGAATCGGTTTCCCAAAAATCAACGCTTCCCCCTGGGTAGGTTTTGCTAGCCCGCACAAGAGCTTCAGCGTGGTGGATTTGCCCGCGCCGTTCTGGCCGATAAAGCCGTAAATATCCCCTTGCTCTACCTGTAGATTCAGGCCGTCCACCGCCCATCTGTCTTTGTAGCGTTTGGACAACCCCACTGTCTGTATTACCGCCATACAAAAGCCTCCTTTTTTGTTTGCAGGCCCAGTCTAACAGACGAATGCCCAAACATCGCAAAGGAACAGTAAAGAAAGTGCAAAGTTTGCGCCGTCATGCCTCAGTCAGCTTGAAGCCAATGCCCCACACGGTCTGAATATAGCCGTCCGTGCCGCTGGGCCGCAGCTTGGCCCGGATATTGCTGATGTGGACGGCGATGGTCTTGTCCTCTACGGCATATTCCTCCTGCCAGACCGCCTCGTAGATCTGTTGCTTGGTGAAAACCCGCTTGGGGCGTCCCGCCAACAGCTCCACAATCTTAAATTCGTGAGCGGTGAGATTGACTGGCTGTCCGGCGGCGGTCAAAGTCATCTCCTCCAGGTTCAACACCCAGTCCCGATAATGCAGAGAAGTTTCCTTGGGAAGGGCGCTGGCGTGGCGCAGCTGCACCAAAATCCTGGCCCACAGTTCCTCCAACTGGTAGGGCTTAGTCAGATAATCGTCCGCTCCCAAACCCAACAGCTCCACCTTGTCGGACAGCTCCGTTTTGGCCGACAACACGATGATCGGCGTTTGGCTGGATTTGCGAATCTCCCGAATCAGTTCGCTGCCAGACAATCCCGGGAGCATCAAGTCGGTCAACAGCAGATCGACGCCGCCGGCCTGCCAAAGCAGCCGTCCCTCTGTGCCAGAAAAGGCTTGGCTGCATTGGCAGCCTTGCCGCCGCAGATATTCGGCGGCGGAGTTGTTAATGTCGGTATCGTCTTCCACAATCAAAATATGGGGCATAGGGCGGCCTCCTCAATCTTTTTTGAAAATTATACTGCATCCAGCCGCCTAAGAAAATACCTTCGCGGCAAAATCCTTTTGAGACGAAAGGAAACCTTCTTTCGCCCGCATAAAAAGCGCCGACCGGGCGGCTGATTGCCGCCTGATCGGCGCTCAAATGTTTGGCCGCCAGTTTCATCCGTGTCCCAAGAGACGGATAGAACGGGCGAAAAACCAAAAAGCCTTCGGATTATTACAATCCGAAGGCTTTCGTTTTTTGGAGCTGTTGAGCAGATTCGAACTGCCGACCTCGTCATTACCAATGACGTGCTCTGCCAACTGAGCTACAACAGCATATGGCGACCGTGAACGGGCTCGAACCGTCGACCTCTAGCGTGACAGGCTAGCGTTCTAACCAACTGAACTACACGGCCATATGGCAGGGGCAGAAGGACTTGAACCCTCGGCACGTGGTTTTGGAGACCACTGCTCTACCAGCTGAGCTATACCCCTGTATCACTCAGCGTCTTTATCCTCACGACGCTTTTACAGTATACAGGCAAAAACCCATTTTGTAAAGAGTTTTTTCAAAAATTTTTGAAGATTTTTTTCGACTTTGTATTTTTCCAGTTTTTCCGACTTTTTCTTGAATCTGAACCTATAAATAAAACACAATTTGAATTTTGAAACCAGATCAGTTTGGCGATATAATCGTCCTAAGCCAAAAAAGGAGGTAGAATCTAAATGCGGCAATCCGATTTCCGCAAAACACAGCCTGTCAAATGGATGACGACGACGGCGCTGTTGACGGCCATGACAATGGCGATGAGTTCTTTCAGCATCCCTGTGCCCGGGGGGCATCTCTATCTGTGCGACGTGATCATCTGTTCCGCCGCCATTTTGCTGGACCCGCTGGGCGCTTTCATCGCCGGAGGCGTGGGTTCTTTTTTGGGGGACTTTTTCTTTTACCCCGCCCCCATGTTCGTGTCCCTAATCTCCCACGGCCTTCAGGCTGTGGCCATTTCGCTGATCGTCCGCCGGGCTCGGCCAGAGCGGCGGGGCCGAGCAGCCCTGCTGGGCGTTTTGCTGGGCGGCGCTATTATGGTGACGGGCTACACCCTGGGCCGGGCTTTTCTCTACAGCACGCCGGAATACGCCGCGCTCAAACTGCCCTTCGAGATCCTTCAAGCCGCAGTTGGCGCCGCCGCAGCGCTGTTCCTCTGCTTCAAATCCGGCTTGCTCCGCTTCTGGGATCAGTTCACTCGATAGGATCAAAGCTCCCTCAAATGAAAGCATATCCCCCGCCGCCCCCCTTGCCAAAGGGGGGCTTTTTCCATCTGCGGATCCGCTCCATCGAATCCCCTCTTACGAAAAGAGCGCGATATCGTATAACGCGTTGAGTATTCGCCAATTTTGCGGGAACTCCCGCATCAGGTTCCAATATCCCACGCCGGAGAAGCCGTATTCCCCGGTCAAGGCCAGCTTGGCCCGAATGCTGCGGGCGTCTTCAAACCAGACTTCGTGAACAATTCCCCGTCCGTCGGTATAGCGGAACCAAGGCGCTTGGCTTTGATCGCTGTATTGGATTTCGGCGCCGTATTCCAGCGCCAGCCCCACGGCCTGCTGAGGGGAAATGGAGGTCGCCTTGCTCTGGCCTTGGACAAAAGGCAGCGGCCAATCATAGCCGTATGTGGGGATCCCCATCCAGATTTTGTTCGCTGGAATCTGCGTCAGCGCATATCCCGCCACCTGTCGGACGTTGGGCAGCGGCGCCACCGCCATAGGCGGCCCATAGGTGTAGCCCCATTCATAGGTCATCAGCAAAACCCGGTTGGCTGCGGCGCCCAGGGCGGCGTAATCGTGGCCCTCGTAAAGCAAGCCGGGCTGGTCTGAGGCGATCTTGGGCGCCAGAGCCGCAATCACCGGGTAGCCCAAGGGATTGAGCCGCTCCGTCAACCGCCGGATAAACTGGGCGTACAATCCAGCGTCCTGCCGGTAAACAAATTCAAAATCCACATCCAGCCCCCGGTATTCCCTGGACTGCATATTCAGCAGGACGTTCTCAATCAGCGCCTTTTGCAGCGCGTCGTCAGTTAGGGCCAGATGGGCCAGCTCGTTGGAAAACCCGCCGGATTCCGTCAGCGTAGAAAGGTGCATCAGCGGGGCAGTATCCGCTCCCTGGGCCATGGCGATCATTCGCCGGTCGTCCAGATCCACCAAATTCCCCTGAGGCGCGAACCCATATGTAAAAGGCGTCATAGCCGAAAGATAGGGCAAAACGCTTTGCAGCAGCCGGTCACTGATAAAAGGATAGGCATAGCCGTTGGTTTCCAGCTTGCCCCGTTTTTGCTGACGGTAAGAAAGAACCAAGGTTTGGCCCGGATAAATCCGATCCCGGCCCTGTAAAATGGGGTTGTTCTGATAGAGCTGGCGCTGGGAGAGGCCATATCGCCGGCCGATATCGGATAAAGTTTCCCCAGGCCGGACCACATAGGTCTGGCTGGGAAACTGAACGACCAGCGCCTGTCCTACGGCCAGTCGAGCTTGGCCCGCCAGCCCGTTGTCCAAAGCAATCTGGGACGCTGGGACTTGATACTGCCGGGCAATGTCGAACAGCGTCTCCCCCGACGACACAACATGAATTTCCACTGGGTCGGCCTCCTCAAAGACGAAAGATTATGGATTGGGTTGGGAACTGTAATAGTCCAAGATCGCTTGGGCCAAAGCTTGGGCGAGTTCGTCGACATTCTCGTCGGACACGATATCGGAAAACTCAAAGGGATTGGGCAGATAGCCGTTTTCCAATAAAATGGCGGCGGTATGGCTTTGGCGGCACAGGTACAAACGGCTGTCGTCCACCGCCGGGTTGGCGGACCGGCCGGTTTCTTCAGCGGCCTGAGCCAGGCTTTGAGCTAAGTGCTGAGCCAAGTCCCCCTGGCAGAAAGCAGTAAATCCAGCGGCGGAAGAGATATCCGTATTGTCTGGGGCGCTGTTGCAATGGAGGGAGAGAAACAGGTCGGGCATCAGCTGAAAGGACTGCCGATACCGCTGATTCAGCGAAACTTCCCCGTCCTTCCGCCGGGTGGTTTCCACCTGAGCGCCCAGAGCGGCGAGTTTTTCCTCCAGCGCCTGAGCCATGCGCAGATTCACCTGCTTTTCCGGCTGGTCTGGGTCGCAGCCCAAGGCGCCGGTCTGCCCGCCGCCGTGCCCCGGGTCCAGCAAAATCGAGACGCCCTCCAGCCCTTGGCTGGGCCGCGCTTTGGCCCTCACCACCAGCTGGGCGCCTTGGTCTGTTTTTTCAAAGTAAAACCCGGCGGGCTGGATATCTTTGAGCGTAAAGGAATAAACCAAGCCGTCCCCCTGAATCTGCGCGTCGGTCTGGCCGAATGAATCGCCGGATAACGGGAATTTAGAGGCCGCGCCGGGGAATGTCAGGATAAACTGCCCTTCTTCGTATTCGCATTTTGCGGCCAGGGCTCGGTCGGATGAAAAATTCAGCCGGACCGCTTCCTCTTCCGTCTGACAGCCGGAGGGCAAAACCTGGGCCGCGCCGGAGCTGAGGGAGAGCTCCGCGTCCTCCAGGCGCAGGTATCCTATGTCCTGGGCCAGGATATACCCGTTTTCCACCCGTTCCGCCGGGCCCGTCATGCCTTGCCGTAGCACGCCGCAGGAGCCCTGGGCGGCGTCGGCCTCAATCAGCACGTCGCACAAATCGGTTTTCACCGTGTAATCCAAAGCGGCGCCGGACCCAATCTGATACAGCCCGCCCCGAGCCAGAGAGACCGAGAGGAAATTTCCTCGACGCATGACATAAAGAGGCGGGCCGTAGCGGGTAATCTGCCCCCGAGCGCCGCCAGGCAGGGAACATTCCCCCTGATATTTTCCCTCCCGATAGGTCAGCGGCAAAGCCTGGCCGCAAAACAAAGCCGCGGCCTGGCCTCCCGGCCGCCCTTCCAGGGCCAGCGTCGCCTTTTCTTTCTGAGGCAGATAGGTATCCCCCTGGGGCCAAGCCGAGCCCATATAGCGGGCAGGCAGTCCCCGCAGCAGCCGGCGGGTGATTTTGTCCTGGCCGTTTTCCACCACAAAGGTATTGAACCCCCGCTCCAGCGGCAACAGCACGCCCCAGCTGCCGTCGGCGGCCCGGCTCTGCACCGGCTGGCCGTTGACGGTCAGCGGCTGGGAGGGGTCGGAAAGACCGCAGAAATAGAAGCAATCCAAATCGGTGCGCGTCAGGTCCGCCGGACGGGACACCGCTAACGTTTGTCCGGCGGCCTTCTCCGCCTCGTTCTTCCCTTCCCCGCTCTCCGGGAACGCCTGGGAGGCCGCGGCCAACAGCGCCGGATTGTCCTGCAGGACGCCGTAGCGGAAAAATAGGCATCCCTGGCACTGGGGCGCGGCCGCCAGCTGACGCAGCTGGTTTTCAATTTCGCCGCAGCCCTGCCAGGCCGCCGCCTGATCGCCGCCCATGGCTTTGTAGGCGGCCAAGCCTGGGCAAAGGCGGCATCCTGTCTCCTCCGCCCGGCGGCTCCACCATTGCAGCAGTTTGGTAAAATCCGCTTCGGGCTGGCCGGAATACCAATAGAGCTGGGGGGAGATATAATCCAACCAGCCTTCTTCCATCCATTTCAAGCTGTCGGCATAGTGATCCGAATAGCTCTGGGTTCCCTGGGTATCGCTTCCCCCTTCCATAGAGGAGGCGTTGGCCCAAATGCCGAAAGGGGCCGCGCCGAACTGCCGTCTAGCTCCTCGGGCAGCCTGGCTCAACTGCTGCACCAAATCGTCCACGCTTTGCCGGCGGAAATCCTCCAGAGACAGCCCGCCTCCATAGGCGGCGTAGGTTTCCGCGTCGTCAAAGTCCTTGCCAGGGTAAAAATAATCGTCGATATGGACGCCGTCCACCTGGTAGTTGTCCAGAATCTCCTGGGCGCCCTGGACTATCAACTCCCGGGCGGCGGGCTGGCCTGGATCGAAATACAGATTGCCCTGATACAGCCGAACCAATTCCGGGTTTTGCCGAGCCGGATGCCATTCAGCCAGCTGATCCATACAAGCCTGCCAGGAACCCGGAGAATTTTGAGTGACCCGATAGGGGTTTACCCAAGCATGAACCTGAATTCCTCGGGCGTGGGCCCGCTCCACCAGATAATCCAGCGGATCAAAGGGCTCTGCCGGCGGCTGGCCCTGTCGTCCGGTGAAATAGACGCTGTACGGGAAGATTTTAGATGGATAAAAGGAATCTGCGCAGGGGCGAACCTGGAAAAAAACGGCGTTGAGACCGGCCTCCTCCATGGTGTCCAGCATCTCGTCCAGCTCCCCCTCCAGCTCCGCTTTGGAAAGCCCCTGGGCGGAGGGGTAGTCCAAATTCGCCACAGTGGAAACCCAGACCCCCCGCAGGGGTTCTTCCGCCGCCCGGCAAACCGGCCCGGGCAGACACGCGATCCACAGCAACGCGGCCAGCGATAATTTCAGCGTCTTCTTCAGATTGCGCATAAAGACTTTCCTTTCTCCCAAAACATTCTTTCATACTTCTTGCGAAAATAATCGTTCAGTGATATAATAACGGCGCTATTTCTATCAGGCGGAGCGGCGCGGAAAAGCGTCGCCTGAGCCGCCGCGCCCGCTCTCAAAGGCCCGGCTCTATCACTGTATGCTCTTCTGCGACACAGTATGCTCTCATCTTCCGCCAGACCAGGCGGGCGGCCAAGACTGCCGTCGACGTCGTCATGCCACGATACAAAACAAAAAGGAGTGAACAGCCCGCTTAGGCGGGCGATTTTGCTATGGAACATCTGAGGATCGCGGCTTTACACGATATTTCAGGCTTTGGGCGGGGATCCATGACCACCGCTATCAGCGTTTGCGCGGCGTCGGGCATCCAATGCTGCCCGCTGGTGGGGGCCGTGCTTTCCGCCCACACCGCTTATCCCAACGTGACCATCCGGGACTTGACCGAGGATCTGGCTTCCTGCGTGGACAGCTGGCAGGCCATCGGCTGCCGGTTCGACGGCTTTTACAGCGGCTATATGAGCGATATCCGCCAAGCGGAACAGATGCTGGCCCTTTATGAAACCTGCGCCAATCCCAGCGCCCCGTTGATTGTGGATCCGGTGATGGGCGACAACGGCAAGGCTTACGCCGGCGCCTTTGGCCCAGAATTCGCCGGAAAAATGGCGGATTACTGCGGCCGGGCCCATGTGATCACCCCCAACCTCACCGAAGCTGCCATGCTGTTGGGCCTGGCGCCCGACGCCTGGCGGGAGGACTCCATTTTTCTGGAAAACTGCTTGGAGCAGCTGCTGGAGCTGGGCTGCGGCGCCGTCGTCCTCACCGGCGTGCGGGACGGCGCCGGCAATATCGGCGCCGTCTATCAGACCCGCCAAGGCCAAAAGGGCTCTGTCTTCCGTCCCAGAGTCGGCGCCTATTTCCCTGGCACAGGGGACCTGTTTACCTCCGTGCTGACGGCGGCGCTGCTGCGAACCGGCCAGGACCGGCTGGATTGGGCCGTGGGAACCGCGGTGGATTTTGTCCAGCGCTGTATCCTGCAAACCCATAACGCGGACACGCCCCCTCTGGAGGGCGTTCTGCTGGAAGAAGCGCTGCCCGAGCTATGGAAGACCTTAAACCGAAAGCATAAAAAATAAAAGCCCTCGCAGGCGCAAAAAAAGCAGCCCTCTTTCGAGGGCCGCTTTGCGTTGGGCGTCAAACGCCCAAACCGCTTCTTACTTCCATTGGTCTCGGCAAACCAGTTCTTCCATGGGTTTGCGGCTGCGCTCCCGGCCTTCTTCCGCCGGGTATCCAAAGGGCGACACCGCCACAATTTGATAGTCCTCGGGAATATGCAGCAGCTCCCGCACCGCCTCTGCGGAAAAAGCTCCCAACCAGCAGCTGCCGATCCCCAACTCCGCCGCCTGAAGC
>CAJUIK010000070.1 GCA_910585875.1 uncultured Eubacteriales bacterium
TATCCGTCCCTTTCAGCGCGGCGCCCAAGCTCTGCCAGCAGAGAAAAGCCGCCTGATCCCGGTAAAACTCCCCTTGCTGAATGGTTTCCATCTGGCCCTGCGTCAGCAGGCCGATTTCCACCGCTTTGATCCGGTCGGTTTTGTTCCATTCAAAATCCCCTGCTGCGTCGCTGTATCCCAAAGCCCGCAGAATATAAGTATAGAGGGTGGCGGCGTTGGCCGGGTTGTTGGGGCCGAATTCTGTGGCGGATACGCCGTTGGTATACCCTTTATCCAGGGCATAGGCGATATATTTGTTGGCGTCCGGCCAACCTGTCACGTCAGTAAAGGGGTGGGCTCCTGGATATCCCAGGGCCTGTTCCTCCTCGCCCAGCAGGCGGATGAGCATAATCAAGGTTTCCAGCCGAGTGGGCTGGCGTTCCAGCTCGTAGCCGACGTCCGTACCCTTAAATAGGCCCATGACGTTCAGCGCCTGGGCGTATTGGGCGTATTGGGCCCGATATCCCCCTGTCGCGCCGTCGGAAACAACCCTGGCGCCGTCCCGCAGCTGGGCTTTGGCGGAATCCGAAGTAATGCGCACGCCGCTGCCGTCGTTTTGCGGGATCAGATAATAGATGTTGTTGGCGATCGTCCGCCCCGCCGGCCTGACGCCGCCGGCGGTGATATTGACCAGCTCGCTTCCCACGATTTCCGCCGCCCCCTGACGCACCACAAAACCGGCGCCCAAAGAACCAGTGATCACGTCGCCCTTTTTCAGCGCCGTCATCTGCCCGGCGCCGCCGGACGCCCCCTGGGCGGCCAGACGCTGGACTACCGCCTCTATCAAAGGCTGGGCGGAATAAAGAGACAACTGCCGTTTGGCCTCTCGGCCCTGCTGCTCCAGATACTGCCGGATGGCAGAAGACAGCGCCTCAGCCCGCTGTCCGGCCTTTTGCTGGGTCTCCTCCTGATAGACGGTCCGCAGCCGGGACAGGGTGAGCAACGGGTCGGAAGCGTCCCCCGCCGCGGCGAATACTGCCGCCGACAGAGTGAGAATCAGAGCCGCCGCCAATATTGTATTCTTTATGGGTTTCATGGGTTCCCTCCTGGGGCAAGGATTTGTTTGCCGTGTCAAATGAAGCGCATTTGCTTCAGGCCGAAAATAATCACAAACATGGTGAACACTGAAAACAGGGTGGTAAACGCCACGGCTTGGCCGGCCAAGTCGGCGTCGGCGCCCTGCTGTTGGGCCATAATAAAGGAGGAGACGGCGATGGGCGCGCCCATCATGGTGGCCAAGGCCATCAATTCCACATCCCGGAAGCCCATTTTGATGAAAATAGGCAAAAAGACCGCCGGGCAAACAATCAGCCGGCCTGTTACGACAATTACCAGCTGCTTGAAAAACCGTTTGGTATCGGAAAACTTGAAAAAACCGCCCAAGCTGACCAACCCCAGAGGAGTGGCCACCTTACCCAGATCGCTGACTGTCTTTTCCACCGCCTGAGGCAGAGGAACGCCGGCGACCAGGCACAAAATGCCCAAAACCGAGGCGATAATCAGCGGATTTTTGACGATGCCCTTCAAAATCTTGTTCAGATTGACCCGACCCTGGCTGAAGGTTTCAAGAGCCGCCACGCTGAGCATATTGTAAAGGGGCACCACAAAGGCGCTGATGACCGACACCGTACCCATGCCCTGCTGGCCGAAGACGCCGAAGACCAGCGGCGCGCCAAAGAGAATATAGTTGCTGCGGAAAATGCCCTGGACCATCACCCCCCGCCGGGGGCCGTCTTTTTCAATCAGAGGCACGACGGCGCACAGGATTGCGAACAGGGCCAGCACAGAGAAAACGGCGGTTAAAATCGTCTTGAGACGAAAGGAGGATTCCAGGTCGGACTGATAGATATTGATAAACAGCAGCAGCGGCAGAAAGACGTTGAACACCAGCTTATTCAGCTTCTTCAACAGCGGCTCGTCCACAAAATGGATCTGCCGCAGAAAGTAACCCACGGCCATGGTGAGAAACAGCGGCAACACCGCGTTGATTGCGATTTTTAGATTTTCCATATCCCTTCGCCGGCCAAAGCCGGCTTCCCTCTTTTCTTTCCGCCCTCCGGCGGTTTTATCGGGCCTCCGGGCCCTCTATTCTTCCGGCGGGCTCTCCGGGCCAGGGTCGGTTTCGCCCTCCTGGGCGGCCGCTTCTCCCTGTTCTTCCAGCTCCGCCGCCTGTTTGCCAGCCAGCGTCCCCGGACAGCTCAGATTCAAAGCGGGCGCAGTCTGATAGCGGCGGCTCACATACATAAAAACCAAAAACAGCGCGCCCACAGCAAAGGTTGCAAACGCCAGCGCTTGGGACACCCGGATATCCGTCCCCGCCACATACAGGCTGTCTGTGCGCAGGCCCTCGATCACGCCCCGGCCCAAGCCGTACCACACGCCGTACCAGGCGAACAGCTCGCCCCGGAACTTCCGACGCTTGGAGTACCAATGAAGCAGGACAAACCCCAGCAGGTTCCACAGCGACTCATACAAAAACGTGGGATGGACCAAGACGGAGGCGCTTTGGACGCTCTGGGAAATGGACATCCCCCAGGGCAAAGAGGTGGGGCCGCCGAAGGCTTCGCCGTTGACAAAATTGGCCCACCGGCCTATAGATTGGCCTATCAGCATCCCCAGCGAGCCCAAATCCAAAAAGGACAGGGTATTGAATCGGCGGCGGTTAAACCGGCCGAACAAAACCACCGTGATAATGCCCGCGATGACGCCGCCGTAGATGGCCAGCCCGCCCTTCCAGATGGAAAACAGCTCGTTCAAATGCTCGCCGTAGTAATCCCATCGGTGAACCACATAATAGGCCCGAGCGCCCAGCACGGCGCAGGGCAGCGCCGCGATCAGCAGATCGACCACCGCGTCTCCGTCGGTTTCAAAGCTCTTGGCCCGCCGGACGCCATAAAGCCCCCCCAGCACAAAAGCCGCCGTCAGGATCACGCCGTACCAACGGATTGGCCAGCCGAAAATATGGAAAGCCACAGGATCGATCTGCAGCGTCCAATCAAACAGCTTGGGAAAAGAAATATAATGAACCATAGCAATTTCCTCATTTTTTATTTTTGCATTATTTTTTTGCTTGTACCGCGGGCGGCCTGGGCAAATTCCCCGCAAGTTGTCCCGCGCATTAAGCATACCACATACCCGCCGCCCAATGCAAGCCGTCCCGCTTTTTTGACGGCGGGCAAATCCCGCCGGGCTGCCCGGGCGCTTCCAATTTCATTTGCATTCCCCCCTTGACAAAGAAGGGCGTTCGTGATAGAATAAGTCCCGTTGTAAAGGCAACAGGCTTTACACACTGCGGAGGAGAATCATGAAAAGCGATACGTTTCATATGTCGATGCTCTTCGACTTTTACGGCGAACTGCTCACCGACAATCAAAAAAAGCTTTTCAACCTCTATTATAACGAGGATATGTCGCTGACGGAGCTCTCTGAGATTGCGGGCATCACCCGTCAGGGCGTGCGAGACGCCATTGTCCGAGCGGAAACCGCCCTGCGGGATACGGAAGACCGATTGGGCCTGGTAAAGCGCTACGCCAACATCCAGCGCCAAACGGAGGAAATAGCCCGAGCCGCCTCCGCCATCGTCGCGGCCAACGCCGCGGGCCCCCGCAGCCGCGAAATCGCCAAGCAGGCCGATCTGATTTTGCAGACGGCCGCCAAACTTTCGGAATAGGGCTTGCGCCCGGAGGATGCCAATGCCTTTTGAGGGTCTGAGTGAAAAACTGAACGGCGTATTCCAGAAACTGCGCAGCCGGGGCCGTCTCACCGAGACGGACGTCCGGGCCGCCATGCGGGAAATCCGTATGGCCCTGCTGGAAGCGGACGTCAACTTCAAAGTAGCCAAGGATTTTATCGCCAAAGTCACCGAGCGGGCTGTGGGGACTGAAATCCTGGAAAGCCTGACGCCGGCCCAACAGGTGATCAAAATCGTCAACGACGAGCTGACGGCTTTGATGGGAGGCGCTCAGAGCCGGGTGCGCATGGCCAATTCCCCGCCCACTGTGGTGATGTTCGTGGGCCTCCAGGGCGCGGGCAAGACCACCAACGCCGCCAAGCTGGCCGGCTACTACAAAAAGCGGGAAAACAAGCGCCCCCTTTTGTGCGCCTGCGACGTTTACCGTCCCGCCGCCATCAATCAGCTGAAGGTGGTGGGCAAGCAGCTGGACATCCCGGTCTTCGAGCAAGGCCAGGGAGATCCGGTGGCCATCGCCCAGGCGGCTTACGCCCACGCCAAGCAGCACGGCAACGATCTGCTGATCATCGACACCGCCGGCCGGCTCCACATCGATCAGGAGCTGATGGACGAGCTCAAGCGCGTCAAGGAGGCTGTGCCTCCTCATGAAATCATGCTGGTGGTGGACGCCATGACGGGCCAGGACGCCGTCAACGCCGCCTCCGCCTTTGACGAAGCTTTGGGCATTGATTCGGTCTTGATTTCCAAACTGGACGGCGACGCCCGGGGCGGCGCGGCCCTTTCTGTTCGGGCCGTCACCGGCAAACCCATCAAATTCTGCGGCATGGGCGAAAAGCTGGACGCCATCGAGCCCTTTTACCCAGACCGCATGGCTTCCCGCCTGCTGGGCATGGGCGACGTGCTGAGCCTGATCGAAAAGGCCCAGCAGAACTTTGACGAAAAGAAAGCCCAGGAGTTGGAGAAAAAAATGCGCTCCGGCAAGCTGACGCTGACGGACTTTTACGACCAGCTGCTCCAGCTCAAGGACATGGGCAGTATGTCCGACATCGCGGCCATGATCCCCGGCGCCGGCGGCAAAGCCCTGCAAGGCGCCCAGGTGGATGAAAAACAGCTGGCCCGCACCGAGGCCATCATCCTGTCTATGACCCCTTACGAGCGGGACAACCCGGAAATATTGAATTACTCCCGTAAAAAGCGGGTTGCCGCCGGATGCGGCCTGAAGGTGGAGGACGTCAACCGCCTGCTCAAACAATTCAACGCCACCCAGCAGCTGATGAAGCAGCTGGCCGGGGCGGGCAAACGAAAAAAGGGCCTCCGGGGCCTGAAACTGCCCTTCTAAAAGGGTTGGATTCCCCTACTGGGTTTTTACACAATTCTGGTCAAACGGGGCTGGCGCAGCCAATATGTCAGCCGCTTTTTGATACAAAAAGTATAGTATTGTTTAGAAATAACATGGAGGTGAAATAAAATGGTTAAAATCAGACTGCGCAGAATGGGCGCCAAGAAAGCTCCTTTCTATCGCATCATTGTGGCGGATTCCCGTTACCCCAGCAACGGCAGATTCATTGAGGAGATCGGCGTTTATAACCCGCTGAAGGATCCGGCAGAGCTGCGCGTAGACGTGGAGCGGGCCCAGCAATGGATGAAGAACGGCGCTCAGCCCACCGACACCGTGCGGGCGCTGCTGAAAAAAGCCGGCGCTCTTTAATGGAAGGAGGCGCCCCAATGAAAGAGCTGCTTTGTTACATCGCCCAGAACCTGGCGGACAACCCCGACCAGGTATCGGTGGAAGCGGTGATGAGCGGCGACGCCATGACCCTCCAACTCCGGGTAGCCCAGGAGGACATGGGCAAGGTAATCGGCCGTCAGGGCCGCATTGCCAAAGAGATCCGCACGCTGCTCAAGGCCGCCGGCCTTCGCGAAAACCTGCGGGTTTCTGTGGACATTTTGGATTGATCCTGCGGAAGCTGGTTTGGAAAGCGAAACGCCGTTTTCCAAACCAGCTTTTTATCTGCCATCTCAACGGCGCAGAGCCTCGGGACCCACCGCAGATGGGACGCCGCTGCTGCGGCGATTCGATTTCTGCGGATTCATTTCGCAGAAATCTATGCAATGGGGTCCCCAGAAAATTATCAATTGGGGCTTGAGAAACGCCGTTTTCCAAACCGGTTTTTTTATTTTTCATTTTACGAAAGCGAGAGAATTTCCTATGCCTGATTTATTGGAATGCGGACGCATCGTCAACACCCATGGCGTCCGGGGCGAGGTGAAAGCGGAACCCTGGTGCGATTCCCCAGAGGTATTTGAGCAGCTTTCCCGGCTGTATATCGGGGGCCGGCCTTATGAGCTAGAAAACGCCCGCCCTCACAAGAGCTTTGTCTTATGCAAGCTGAAGGGAATCGACTGCCCGGAGCAAGCCATGGTTCTGAAAAACCAAACGGTCTTTTTGGACCGGGCGGAAGTTCCATTGGCAGACGGAGCCTATTTCATCGCGGATATCATCGGGTTTGAAGCCTATGACCGGCGCACCGAAACCGCCATCGGCACGCTGCGGGAAATCCGCCCGGCTCCGTCGGCGGACCTATATTGTATTCAGGGGGAAGAGGCGGAAATCCTGATTCCCGCCGTCCCCGCCTTCGTTCACAAGGTGGACCTGAAAAACAAACGGATTGAATTCAACACCATCCAAGGGATGCTGCCCCATGAAAATTGACATTTTGACGCTGTTTCCCGAAATGATCGAGGGTGTTTTGGGGCAGAGCATCATCGGCCGGGCCCGGGAATTTGGATTGATTGCCATTACCGCCCACAATATTCGGGATTATTCGCCGGATAAGCGGCGGCGCACCGACGATTACCCCTATGGCGGCGGCATGGGCATGGTCATGCAATGCGAGCCCCTCTACCAGGCTTGGCTGGCCGCCCGCCAGGATCAGCCTGTCCACACCATTTTGATGTCGCCCCAGGGAGCGCCTTTTTGTCAGCAGAAGGCCAAGGAGCTTCTGGCCCGGGACCGTTTTATCTTAGTCTGCGGCCACTATGAAGGGGTGGACCAGCGGTTTATCGACGAATGTATCGACGAGGAGATTTCCCTGGGGGATTTTGTGCTCACCGGCGGAGAAATCGCCGCCGCGGCCATTGCGGACGCGGTGTGCCGCATGATCCCGGGCGTACTGGCGGAAGACGCCAGCTTTACCGAGGAAAGCCATTTTGCCGGGCTACTGGAATATCCTCAATACACCCGCCCCGAGCAATGGCGCGGTAGGAATGTGCCGGATGTGCTGCTCTCCGGGCATCATAAAAACATCCAGGATTGGCGGCGCCTTCAATCCCTGCTGCGCACTCAAAACCGCCGCCCGGATCTTTTTGCCCAATTGGAGCTGACCAAAGAGGATCAAAAGCTACTGTCTTCAGAACAGTCTTGCGGGCGGCAGAACGAATAACGATCTCCTCGGCTGCGGCGCGATTCACCTTCTGAAAAAAGGATTTTATTTCTCTTTTTCTTCATCCTGCCCTCCCCCTTTTCTTCAGTTTACCATCTTGCTGGAAAAGCCTCCATCGGTAAACTGCACAAGTCTTGGGGGATTTTTTTGTGCAAAATTCCCACCGGACTTTTGCCTCACGGATTTGGTATACTGGGTTCAGAACAAAATCCAAGTCAAGGAGAGAGCGCTATGAGCAAAAACTGGTTTACCATTGAGCGGCTGGAGCGGGATACTTACGTTGTCAGCGAATACAAACACTGGGAGGAAACCCACTGTTATCTGCTGTTGGGCAAGGCCAGCGCCATCCTGATCGACACCGGCCTGGGCGTGGCGGATATTTCCCAGCCTGTCCGGGCGATTACGAGCCTGCCAATCCAGGTTGTGACCACCCATGTTCACTCGGATCATATCGGCGGCCACTGGCATTTTCAAGATATCGCCGTACACCGGCTGGAGGAACCCTGGCTCAACGGCCATTTTCCTCTGAGCCGTCAGATGGTATTGCGCAACAATCTGCTGCTTCAGCCCTGCGACTTCCCGCCGGAATTTGACCCGGCGCATTATCAGATTTATCAAGGCCCTCCGACCCGTATTCTGGAAGACGGGGACTGGCTGGACTGCGGCGACCGCCGGGTCCAGGTTTTGCACACGCCAGGCCATTCGCCGGGCCATATCTGCTTGTGGGAGCCCCAGCGGGGCGCCTTATATTCCGGCGATCTGGCCTACTTAGGCAAGCTGGATTGCTTTTACCCCTCCACAGACCCGGCCCTTTTCGCCCAATCCATCCAGCGAATCGCGGCGCTGCCGGCGAAAACCTTGCGCCCGGGCCATCACAGCCTGACTGTCGGCCCGGATCTGCCCCGCCGCGCAGCCGCCGCTTTCCGCCGACTGGGGCAAGAGGGGCCGCTGGCTCACGGCCGGGGGATCTTCGATTTCGGAGATTTCAGCATCCATATGTAACCAATCCCTTTGCTTCAGCCGGCGTTTTAATCCGCCGCGCCCATCAGCTGCCGGTAGAGCTGCTGAAAAAGCTGCAAATGGCTCTGCTCATCCAGCACAATGCGCTCCAACAGGGCCTGCACAGAAGAATCTTCGATACAGCGGATATGGCGTCGGTATTGGTCGATGGCGCCCTGCTCCGCGTCTATGGACTCCAGCAGAATGCGGGCGGGGTCTTTTCCATAGGCGATCACGCCGGAATTCCAGCATTTTTCCGGCTTTCGGCCTCCCATCGTCACATAGCGGGGATCTCCGCCCTTGGCGATAACCGCCTGGGCCAGCAGATCCAGATGATGCATTTCCGCGATCGCGATGTATTTCATAGTTTCATAGAGCGCCTGGCAGCGCCTCTGCATTTGGGCAGAAGCATAAAAATACTGGGTGACGGCGGAAAGCTCGGAGACGACGCCGCTGTAATCCTCCAGCAGCAGCGAAGCCGCCTTGGGATCCCGCCCCGTCTGCACCGGAGGATAGGGCAAATCCAAGTTATAGCAGATGTGGTCCCGGTGGTCTTCTGTCATCAAAATCGCTCCTTTGCAAGCAAGACTGCCCCATTCTATGCGCCTGCCAAAGGGATTTGTGACGGAGTTACCCCGCCAAACGGCTCAAAAGCCAAAGGGCTGCGGCGATCTGAACCGTCAGAATGGCGGGGACGCCCCAGACGAACTTTTTATGCCGGATTTTATGGCGAAATAGGGCCATACCCGCCAACAGGCCCGGGGCCCCGCCCAGCAAAGCAGTCCCCAGCAGCGTCCGCTCCCTGACCCGCCACAATCCCCGCCGGGCCTTCCATTTATCCAGCCCGCATAACCCGAAGGCCAATAGATTGACCGCCGCCAGCCAACATTCTACCGTGCGCAATAACATATTCCTTCTCCCCTTTCTGGCGTCAGTTTACCATATCCCCGCCAGAGGGGCAAGTAGGCCGGCCCGCAACATAGCCTCGGTCGCGACGGCGCGACGGCCGTACTCCGTATCAGCCCGACGCTCCACATCCCCCGCTGCCCGCGGCAACAGCCTGCCCCCGTCCTCCTCTTGGCCCCCAACCGGACCCCGCCGGGAGGCCGGGGGAAGGTCGGGAAGGGGGCCGGCTCCCTTCCCGAGAGGCAGCGCCGGCGCAAGCTGCCGATCTCCACTGTTATTTCGCGCTCGCCGCGAAATAACGCGCCGGCAAAAAAGAGGCTGGCCATATGGCCAGCCTCTTTTGGTTTTCGCCGCAGCGAAAAC
>CAJUIK010000071.1:0-6030 GCA_910585875.1 uncultured Eubacteriales bacterium
AAACAAGCGGCGCCGCCAAAAGAGCCCCCCAGGGCCAGATCGGCCCTTGAGAAACTCCGGTCTGCTCCTCCGCTGACGCAGGCGGACTCTGCTCCGGCTCTGGCCGCTCTTCCCGCCGCTCCGGCTCCGGCTGCTCCGGCGTCTGTTCCTCTTCCTCCTCCGCTGGATCTTCCGGCGCCAAGGGCCCGCCGCTATAGCCGGGCGTCATTTCCAAAGGAACCCATCCCGCGCCGTCTATATAGATTTCTGCCCAGGCATGGGCCCGGCTGTCCTTCACATCGGCCCAGCCGTCTGAACCAAAGTCCCCGTCGTTGACCAGATATCCCTCGGCGTAGCGGGCGGGGACGCCCCGGCTGCGCAGCATCATCACGCCGGCGGTGGCAAAGTGCATACAATACCCGGCCTTGCTCTGGGTGAGAAAATATTCCGTATAATCCCAGCCTTTGGGCAGCCGGCCCGGCGCCGGGTCGTATCGGGCCGCCCGGCGGATGTAATCCGCCGTTTCGTCCGCCGCCTCGTACCAAGAGCTTTCGTCCGCATGGGGAATCCCCTCCCGCCGGGCGATTTCCTCCAAAACCGGCGCCAGATCTTCTGGGATTTGAAGACAGTTGTCATAGACGAACTGCCGATATCGGCTTTCAAGCTCTTTCAGGCCCGAGGGCGTTTCCATCGGTTGGCCCAGCGGCGGGACCTCCACAGCCTCCAGCATATACCGCCCCCGGCCTCCGCCGTCCATCTGGATATATCCGTCCCGGACCAGATAGGCGCCCTCCACCTCTTGGGGGCGGGTAACCAAGCCATAGGGGATATAGAGATAAGCTCCGTTGGGCCGCAGCTGCTCCACAATCATCTGATAGGCGCTCTGAGCCGGGAAATTGGCCCGCGTTACGTCGGCCAGCAGGTTCAGCGGGTCGAAGTCCAACCCAGCCAAAAGATTTTGGTAATCAGCGGTATAGGCCTGCCGCCAACTGGCGCCGGTGTATTTTTCAGCGGCAAAGCCCCGCAGATAGGTTTTTTCCCGCCGTTCGCTGTAAAGCCGCAAGGCGGTATGCCCCCGAAAATGCAGGTCGCCGGCGGTGTCCAGCCGGGTCTGGCCGGTAGCGGCAGCCGGCGCAGGGCCGATAACCTGGCCGTCGGCGGCGTTCCCCTGGCCCAAGCCGCGCAGCCAGAGCCGGGCCGCTTCCACCCGAGCGGGCCGCTGATAAGAGCCGTCCATCGGCGCCAACCACGCGGCCAGAAGCAAAACCAGCGCCGCCGGCGCCGCGGCCAGCCAGCCGAGTTTGGCGGCGGCAAAGGGCCCGCGCCGCCCGCCGCCTCCGGCCAAAGCCGTCACAGCCCAGCAGGCGATCAGCGCCAGCAGAGGCAAAACCGGCGGCGTCCGCAAAATCAGGACGGAAGCCAGCACTGCCGGCGCCGTCAGGACGAAGAGCCAGAAAAAGCGCCGACGCCAAACCACGGCCCAGACCACCGCCAAAGCCGCCGGCGCCGACGCCAGCATCAGAAAAAGCGTGGAGCAGGCCACGGCTTGGCTGGCTTCCATCCGCTCCAAGGGATAATAGGCCACGGCGCCGGGCATTGTTTTGGCATAAACCTGCGAAATCCCGCAGCCCACCGCCGCCGCGCCCCGAACCAAATCCTCCAGCAAGCAGTAAAGAGCGCCGCTATACAAGAGACACAAACCCCCAGCCCACAGACCGGGGCGGCGGCTGAACCAAAAGACCGGCAGGCAGAGCAGCGCCCATAGACAGGCGCAGAGCCCTATGGCCCGCCGATCCACCGGCGCTTCCACCAAATCCAAAAAACAGAACAGCGCCCCCAAAAGAGCGGCCAGAACGACGCACGCCTCAAAGCCGCCCCGAATCGCCCCTCGGATCAGCCGTTTTTTCATGGCTCGCCCTCCTTCGGTTCCAATCCGTCCAGATAAAGAAGGCGGTCCTCTGCCAGCGGCAGGCCCTCTTGCTCCGCCAGTTCCGCCGCCGCCAAGCCGTCGGAGGCGGCGGGCTGGCCGCAGACCTGCCACAAAAAAGACTGCCAATCCGCCGGCCCCGCCGCCCGGTATTCCAAAAGCCGCCGGCCGTCCGGCCCGCCGGCCCAGACCAGGCGGCAGACGATCCCCCTCTGCCACATCCATTGGCAGCAGGCCCCCAGCTGATCCAGCAAACGGTTGAGCCGCTCCATATTTCCCCACAGCTCAAAGAGCAAAATAGGTTCGGGCAGTTCCCCGCCCTCCGGCCGGCGGACCGTCAGCTGGTCCAGCTTGGAAGAAACCTTCCAATGGACGCTGCGCAAAGGGTCGCCGGGCTGATACTCCCGCAGGCTATATTCCTCCAGCCCGCCGCCTCGGCCGCCCTCTTTCGCCTCCCATCCGGCCGCCAAAGCCTCCGTCCCGGCAGGGGGATCGGCGGGCCGAGGCCAGACCAGCTCCCGAGCTGGCGCCGGCGCCTTCAGCGGAATGGGAAACAGGCCCAAGCAATCGTAAGCCCGCAAAAACCGGAAACTGCCCTGGGCCACGCCGCAGTCCTTCATAGCAAAGGGGACGCTGTCCCGCCAATCGCCGCATCCCAGCGCCGTCTGGCTCCTCCGCTCCCCTTTTTGGCCGCTGAACAGATTTTCTACCCGCAGACGGAAGGCCAGCCGACGGATAGGCAGGCGCAGCTTGTTCCGAACCTCCCATTCCAAGGAAAACTGTCCGTCTCCCCCCTGTTCCCCCGGCCGGATGTCCAGCCGGAACCGGAGGCCCAGGGCGGCGGGCAAGCTGAGGGCCAGGCTGGCTAAGGGCAGCAGCAGGACAAGCGCCAGCAGATAGCCGCCCAGCCAGCCGGTAAACAACACATAAAACAGAGCGGCCGCCGCCAACAGCAGCAGATATCCCGCCCAAGCGCTCAGCATCCCTCTACCTCAACCGGGGCTGGGGCGTCTGCCGCAGGATATCCTCCAGCAGAGAAGCCGCCCCAGCGCCTTCCGCCTTGGCCCGAGGGGAGAGAATCAGCCGATGGCCGACCGCGTCCAAAAACAGCTGAGCCGCGTCTTGAGGGAGGACATAGTCCCGGCCCTGGACCCAAGCCAGCGCCTGGGCCAGGCGGACCACGGCGACGGAGGCTCGGGGGCTGCCTCCTTGGGCGATCAGAGGATGGTTCCGAGTGGCGCCTGCCAGGCGGATGATATAATTATAAACCTCGTCGCTGAGGTAAACCTGCTCCGCCTCCCGCTGCATTTGCAAAATAACGGCGGCGTCCGCCGCCTGCCCCGCCCGAAGGCCGGCTATGGAGCCGTGCTTGCGCCGCAGCAGCTCCAGCTCCTCCTGGGGGCTGGGGTAGCCTAGGGAAAAACGGATCATAAACCGGTCCAGTTGAGAATCGGGCAGGGGCTGGGTGCCCGAAGAGCCTGCGGGGTTCTGGGTGGCGATCACCGTAAAGGGCTTGGGAATCAGATGGGTCTGGCCGTCCACCGTCACGGCCCCTTCTTCCATGGCCTCCAGCAAAGCGGCTTGGCTCCGGCTGGAAGCCCGGTTGATCTCATCGGCCAAAAACAGGTTGCAAATCACAGCGCCAGGCTTGTATTCCAGCCGATCCCGCTGCCGGTCATAGACGGAAAAACCCACGATGTCCGAGGGCGTCACGTCTGGATTGCACTGCATCCGCTTATATTCCAGCCCCAGAGCCCGTGAAAAGGCCAGAGCCAGGGTGGTCTTGCCCACTCCGGGAATATCGTCCAGCAGGACGTGGCCCCGAGCCAGAATAGCAAGCAATATTTTAACAATCGCCTGGTCTTTTCCCACCACTTCTTTTTTCACTTCATCGACGATGCGGAGCGCCGGCCCCTGAGCCAGCCGCCATCCTTGCTGCGACATCTTTCCCGCCCCTTTCTCCCGCTGCTTTTGCGGGGCCTCTTGTGTGGCCGGCTCCTGCAAACAGAATCAAAATACTTTTTACAAGCGCCGCTTTCTCTTCGCGCCAAATTGCCGGCAACGAAAAAACAAGCGCCCCAAGGCGCTTGTTTGTTGTCTTATCGGGCTATCGCGCCTGCGCCTCAATCCTCCATACCGTAATAGACAGGCTCTTCTTCCAGCCGCCGCTCCCAACGGCGCTGGCGCAGAACGGATTGGATAAAGCGCGCCATCAGCGGCGGATACGTCAGAGCAAAAACAGCCGCGGCGGCGACCAAAGCGGGGCGCTTTTTCTCTTCGGACACGCAGGCCCCCATCATCAATCCTATGGCGCACAGGCAGAATTTCAACAAGGCCAGGTCCTTCCATGTGGTTTCCTTACAAAATCCATTGGCATACTCAAATAGTTTCATAGCGTTCTCCCCTTCCCAATCCTTCTTTTGTAGGCTTATGTTCAGTATACCAAATTCTTTTCCCCTTTGCAACGAAAAATCGCCTTTTTTTCGCAAAAAAAGGGAGGCATAGCCTCCCTTTTTCCCTTCTGTATTGAGCGCCGAAACAGAGAGCTTATTCTTGCTCTTCCTCCCCGTCCTCTTCTTCGCCGCAATCGCAGCCGCAGTCATGATCGTGGCGATGGCGGCCGCCGCAGCCATGGCCATGATGATGGCCGCAGCCGCAATCCTCGTCTTCAGCGCTGAAATCGAACTCCAGCTCCTCGCCGCAGGCGGGGCACTTGACGCCGCCCTGATCCAGCAGAGATTCGTCCAAATAGATCTCTTCGCCGCAGGTGGGGCAAATCACGCTGTAAATATCGTCGTCTTCCTCGTCCTCGTCTTCGTCGTCATAAAGCAGGGCGTCTTCCACATCGGTCAGCTCTTCGCCAATGGCGTCCAGCTCCTCGTTGATCACATCCAGCTCCTCGTCCATATCCGAAACAGAGGCGGCCATATCGTCCAACACGTCGATGATGGCGTTGAAGAGCTTGCCTTCATCGGAATCCTTTTTCAGGTTCAGGCCTTCCAGCAAGCCCTTGAGGTAGGCGGTTTTTTCTGTCAGGTTCATAAGAAATTCTCCCATTTCTCCGGCAGCGCTTGATTCTGCCCCGTCTGCGGCGGCTGCCGGCGGCCGCAGACGGGAAAAGGCGAAGGGTTTATTTTATTCTTTGGATCTCTCCAAATATTCGCCTGTACGGGTGTCGATGCGGATTTTTTCGCCGTTGTCGATGAACAACGGCACTTTGACCACGGCGCCGGTTTCCAGCGTGGCCGGTTTTGTGGTGTTGGTGGCGGTGTCGCCCTTAAAGCCCGGGTCTGTTTCGGTAATCACCAGATCCACAAAGAGGGGAGGCTCCACGCCGAAGACGTTGCCCTTGTAAGACAGCACCTTCACCACTTCGTTTTCCTTGACAAATTTGAAGCTGTCGCCCAATTTGTCGGCGTTGATGGGCATCTGCTCATAATTTTCCGTGTCCATAAAATAATACAGATCTCCGTCGTTATACAAATATTGCATATCCCGACGCTCGACGAAAGCCTGTTCAAATTTATCTGTGGGGCTGAACGTGCGCTCCACCACCGCGCCGGTGATGACGTTTTTGCACTTGGTGCGCACAAACGCCGCGCCCTTGCCCGGCTTGACGTGCTGGAATTCCACCACTTGCAGAACCTGCCCGTCCAGCTCAAAGGTGGCGCCGTTTCTGAAATCGCCTGCTGAAATCATGCCTGATCCTCCAGTATCAATAATTTAACGAGAGTATTTTATCCCAAAGCGCGCTCTTTTGCAAGCCCTTTTCGGCGGTATTTGCAGTATTTTTGGAGAAATCGCCCTGGATCAAGCCCTTTTGCAAAGGCGCTGGGCAGATACCCTCCGCCGCCCGCTATCTGCCTGCAAAATAGGGGCATCTCCCGCCGACGCACTGGTTGTTGCGGCTGGACATTTCGCAGCGGATTTCCTCCGGCTTTTCCATCTGGGCTAACCCCAGTTCCGCCGCATAGTCCGCCGCCTGCAAAATGGCGGTATAAGAATCCCGCTTGCAGCATCGGGGTCCGCCGATTTTGCCCACAGCCTCCAGGCAGCGGGCGGTCATCTGGTTGCTCTGGCCCCAATTCTCCCCGCCCAAGGGGGTGGCGCCGGTGACTAAGCTG
>CAJUIK010000071.1:6040-7571 GCA_910585875.1 uncultured Eubacteriales bacterium
CGCCCCACAGGCCGCAAACGCCGCCGGGAACCTGGCTCCCCCGGCGCTCCATCTCTTCCAGGGCCTGGGGCAGATCAATTTGGCCGCCGGCGTTATGGTAAGCGGCCAGCAGCGCCGAACCCACCAGCACATGGTGTTCCGGCCCGTGCATATGGATATGGGGCGATTGAATCAGCTCCCGCATAATGGCGATAGGGTTTTTGCTCTGGGTTTCCAAGCAATGCCGCCGAATGACCCGCAAGCCGATTTTCTCATGGCAGGCGTCGCAGACATAATGGCCCTCGACGCACCGGCTGTTGCTCCAGAATTTTTTGCGGCAATAATAACATTCCATCTCTTCCTGCCGCTCCAGATATTCCAGCGGCGCTTGGCAGATCAGGCACTCTTCCGCGCTCATCTTTTTTCTCTCCTTTTGTTTACTATTAAACTATTGAAAATTGACGTCGGCCCCAAATAGCCCGCGGCCCGATCTTCGAGTCTATTTCAAGATCAGCAGCTCCTTGGGGGTTTGAGTCAGGTTGACAGGGCCTTCGGGGGAAATCCAGATCATGTCTTCAATGCGGACGCCGAATTTGCCCGGCAGATAAATGCCCGGTTCCACAGTGATCACGTTGCCGACTTCCAACACGTCCCGGCTGGTCAGGCTGGCCCGGGGGCTTTCGTGAATTTCCAGGCCCACGCAATGGCCCAAGCCGTGGGCAAAGTATTCGCCGTAGCCCGCCGCCGCGATGATGTCCAGGGCGACGTTGTGGGCGTCCCGGCCTCCCAGACCGGCCTGGATCGCCTGACAGCCCGCCTTATTGGCCCGAAGCACCGTGTCATAAACCAGGGCCATCTCGTCTGTCACATGGTCCACGGCCACCGTGCGGGTCATATCCGAATGATATCCCTCAACCAAAGCGCCGAAATCAAAGGTGATGAAATCCCCCGCCTGCACCTCTTTGGCCGTGGGCACGCCGTGAGGCATGGAAGAATTGGCGCCGCTGACGGCGATGATATTGAAGCTCATGCCCTGGGCGCCTAGGCGTAGCATCCGGTAATTGAGCTCAGCGGCCAGCCGCTGTTCGGTAACGCCGGGGCGGATCATCTCCAGCAGCTGGTCGAAGGCCTGCTCCGCAATGCGCTGGGCGGCCACAATATGCTCCACTTCCCGGGGCTCTTTGATTTGACGGATCTTTTCCAGCCGGTCTTCCAGGGGGACCAGTTCGGCCTTCAGCAGCCCTTCATACTGGCGGAATTCCGCCGCGGACAGAGCCTTGTCCTCATAGACCAGTGTTTTGATCCCGTGTTTTTCAATCAGCTGGTTGACTGCGTCGGCATATTTGTTGTCCTTGATCATCTGGGCTTGATACCCCTGCTTTTCCACCGCCTTGCCCGCCGCCTCAATATAGCGGAAATCCGTCAGGAAATAGCCTTCGCCCTGCTTGGTCGCCAAACAAATGCCGGCGCTGGAGCGGAAATCCGCGGCGTATTGCCGGTTCACCGGCGAAGTCAGCATGACGGCGTCCGCCCCCATTTCATTCAGCATCGC
>CAJUIK010000071.1:7581-9416 GCA_910585875.1 uncultured Eubacteriales bacterium
CAGCATCGCCGCGATTTTTTCCAATCTTGTCTGTCCCATGAGAAATCTCCTCTCTATTGTCGTCATCCATTTTCATTTCGTTGGGCCCTCTCCGCCTTTTTGTTCCAGAGCTTTCCGATAAATCTGTTTCATGGCCAAAGCGTCCTCCGCCTGGGTCCCGGCGGATTCGCAGACGATCCGGGGGTGAAGGTCCCGCTCCGCCAGCGCCTGGGCGCAGGGCGAAAAATCCGGGCCGTACTGCTCGTCTTCAAAGGTCAAATGCCGCGTTTCCCCTGCCTTGCCGTATTCAATATGGCTGAAATGGGCGTGAAACCGCTCTATCCTGGGCCGGCCCAAAGCGGATTCCAAATAGTCCAAAACCCGCAGATAATCCTCGGCCGTTTGCAGGCATCCTTGGCCTCGGGCGTTGAGATGGCCGAAGTCCACGCAAGGCGTCAGCCGCCGGTCGCTCTGGCAAATGGCCGCGACCTCTTCCAGCGAACCCATGACATTTTGCTTGCCCATGGTTTCCACACACAGGCAAAGGCCGCCGAAACCTTTGTCTTCCATGGCCTGCAAAATCGAGGCCAGGCCCTGAATGGAATTTTCCAGCGCCTGAGCCCGTGTCCTGCCGGAAAGCCCGCCGCAGTGGACCACGATTCGGTCCGCCCCCAGCCATTGGGCCGCCTGGCAGCTTTGCAGGACATAGCCTTCGTTTTTCTGCCGCCGCTCTGGCTCGTCGCTGGAAAGATTGATGAAATAGGGGGCGTGAACCGACATCAAAATCCCGTGTTCCGCCGCCTGAGCGCCGATTTTTTCCGCCGTTTCCCGGCCGATACGAACTCCCCGGCCGCATTGATATTCCAATAGGTCCAGCCCCTGCCGGCGCAGCCAAGCCGGCGCTTCTACTGTGGATTTATGACAGCGGGAAAAGGCGTCGCCGGCGCCCGCCGGGCCGAATTTTGCCATAGCTCCCCTCCCAGCCCCTACGGGCCGTCATGTTTTTGCCGCCGGCGCATAGAGATACTAAAAAAGCCGCGGCGGCGCTTTGCGGAAAACCGCCCGACGCCGCGGGAAACGCGCCGGTCCTATGCAAAATTATAGTACCACATTTGGCCGGCCAATAACAAGGGGGAACCGCTCATATGCCCAAAAATATGCCTGTCTACGCGGCGGCGGCCGGACCGGATATCCAGGCCGCGGCGGCGCTGCCCATGAACTGCGCCTATTTGGCCTATTCCATCGGTCCCGACGGCGGCTTGAACCGGGAACGGCTGCCCGCCCGGACTCGAGGCGGCCTGCTGGGTCTTTCAGACCACGGCGCGCCGCCGCCGGAGGGGCTGGATCCCCGCCGGCTGGAACAAGAAACCGCCGCCGAATGCGCCCGCCGAGGTTACGCCGGCGTTTTGCTGGATTTTGAGCGGCCGGACTATCAGCAGCTGGCCCTTTCCCTCTGCCAGAGCCTGGCCCGGCAGCGGCTGGCCTGCTACGGCCCGCTGACGTTGGCCGCGGCGCCGGAATGTCGACTGCTGATCCCCTCCTCCATCAGCGGCGGATCCTTTCAGCAGATGCTGGATGATTACTGCCGCCGCTTTGCGCCGGAGCGGCTGGCGCTGGACGTGGTGCGCGTCTGCGCCCAATACGATATGCCCTCTCTGGACCCGGACGGCCAAACCCTTTCCGTCGGCCAATTCCGCCAGATTCTGGAACAGCAGGCCCCGACCAGCTTTTTTTCCCAGCAGCTGTGCGCCAAATATTTCACCTACCGCGTCGGCAATACAACCCGCTTTGTGCTGTATGACGACCTATCTTCCACCATGAGAAAGCTCTCCATCGCCGCCCGTCAGGGCTTTTGC
>CAJUIK010000072.1 GCA_910585875.1 uncultured Eubacteriales bacterium
GACGATACCCAACAAATCAACGATGGCGCAGTCCTAATAGACCTAGAAATGCAAAAAAGCCCACCGCTGGCCCGGAAATTTATCCGGCCAGCAGTGGGCTTTTGATTAAAAATGCTGAAAAAACGGCCATTTTCAGCGTTTTTAGGCAAAAAGCAAGGACGATTACCTCGATACCCATTGTATCAAAATAATCGTCCTTACATGGCGGAGAAGGAGGGATTTGAACCCTCGCGACCCTTTCGAGCCCTACTCCCTTAGCAGGGGAGCCTCTTCACCACTTGAGTACTTCTCCATTCCTCTGGGTGCTTATTTATTCTAACACAGCCGAATAGGAAATGTCAACCTCTAATCTGTAAAAATGGAGAAAAATATTCGTCCGGCGGTTCGGCGGTTCAAAAAGCGTTGGGAATCACATAAAGCAGGACGCTGAAATATTGGAGGACGATGCCCGCCAGCACAAACAGGTGCCAAACCGCGTGCATATACCGGCGTTTGCTCTTGTAAAAGACCACGCCGCCGGTATAGGCCGCCCCTCCCAGAGCCAACAAAATCACGCCTGGAATTTCCAGCGAGCGAATCAGCGGGCCCAGCGCCGCCAACACCACCCAGCCCATGGCCAGATAGCAGATCAGAGAAAACTTGCTGTATTTTTTCATATCCACAATATTCAGCGTCACGCCTGCCACGGCGGCGGCCCAGACCAAGGCGAACATCCCCCAGCCCAGGGGACCCCGGAGGGTGATCAAGGTATAGGGGGTGTAGGTGCCGGCAATCAGCAAAAAAATCGAGCAATGATCCAGCACTTGAAGGGCGCTTTTGATCTTCGGGGTGGCGCTGGCGTGATAGAGGGTCGAAGCTAAATAGAGCGTGACCAGCGAAAGGCCGTAGACCGCCGAAGCCGTCACAGCCCAAGCGTCGCCATACAGGGCGGCCAGGGAAACCAGCGCCCCCAGGCCCACGCAGGCCAGAACCGCGCCGGCGCCGTGGGATATGGCGTTGAATCGTTCTTCCCCCGGGGCGTATTGGGGCAGGCAATCGGTGCGTTTTGTCATTGTCAAGCAACCTCCTCAATTCAGGAATAATATAGTTTCAAAAACCAGATAACAAAATTTCTAATATTATTTTACGCCGTTTCATCTCTTTTTGCAACGGTTATTTGAAACAAAATTGAAAAGGTTTGAGCAATCAAATCATGGGCGCCCGGCGGCTTTTGAAGCATCGATAGACCATATTGAATTCCCGCTCCATGGTTTCCATCAGGGAGAAATTATAATTGTGCAGCGCCCAATCCACAACGATGCCCCGAAAATGGCGCACACAGAAGGAGCTGACCTCCTCGGCAGAATAAGAATCCGCCAAAATGCCCTTCTGCTGGGCTTGGGCCACATAAAACCGAACCATCTGATAGACGGTCCGCCCCTCGTCAAAGGGGCGTGCGGCGCTGATCGCCAACATATTCTGATAGTATCGGGCAGTCAGCTCCCCTTGGTTCTGCTCCATGTATTCGGCATAGGCGGTAAAAATAATCCGCAGAGCGGAAAGGCTGCTGTAAAACGACCTGCTTTCCAGTTGGCCCTGAATATACAGGTCCAACTGGCGGCCGCCCCGCTCCAGCATTTCTTCTTTCGAGCGAAAATGGTGATAAAAGGCCCCGGTGGTGGCGCCGGCCTGGCGGCAGATATCCCGTATCGACACGGCGTCGTAACCCCGCTGGCGCATCAGCGTCAGCGCCGCGTCGATCAGCTTTTGTTCTGTGGCCTGCCCTTGGGCCCGCTTCTTTTCCAAGTATTCCACGCCAATCCCCTCTTCTTTCAAAAAGTTTGACATTCCCATCAGATATTTGTATAATGAGTTCACATAACGCTGTTATGTAATCGTTTTGACGATTTTCATTATTATAGCTTGGCGCGTCTCCCCCGTCAACCGCGCCGGATTTTTGGGCTTCGGCCCTGAATAGAAAGGTGTGCAAAGCATTGAACCGGCAAAAAATCGCAGTTCTGACCGATTCCTGCTGCGATATTCCCGCTGAAATCGCAGCGGAATACGATATTTTTATCCTCCCGCTGAAAATCATCTATCCCGAAGGGGAGTACAGCGACGGCGTGGATATCTCCGCCGACCAAATTTATCAGCGAATGCCCGACCAGGTCCCCACCACCTCTCTGCCGGATGGGGACAGCGTCTTCCGTATGCTGGACCGCATCCGGGACCAGGGCTTTGAGCGGGTGATCGCCGTCTGCTTGTCCGCCGGCCTGAGCGGGGCTTACAACATGGTTCGGCTGACGGCCCAGGACTATCCCCATCTGGAAGCCGCCGTTTTCGATTCCAACAGCGGCAGCTTGGGCGAGGGCTGCGTGGCCCTGGAGCTGGCCCGCCGCATCCGCCAAGGCGTGGAATGGCCTCAACTGCTGTCCCTGGCGCCCCAGCTGATTCGGGACACCTCTGTGCTGTTCAGCCTGGATACCTTGGAATATCTGCAAAAAGGGGGGCGCATCGGCAAAATCGCTTGGCTGGCCGGGTCTATGCTGCAAATCAAGCCCATCATCTCCTTTGCGGAGGACGGCCAGCTGGTCAGCGTGGGCAAGGTCCGGGGCCGGTATCGGTCCATTGACGAGATGGCGGCGCGCATCCGCGATATGGTTCCCCAGGACGGGCGGCCCTATACTCTGGCCGCGGCCCACGGCGGCTGCCCCGGCGACCTGGCCTATCTCAAAAGCCTGCTCCAAGAAGAAATCGCCTGCGCCCAGCATTACTACGAAGGCGAAATCGACGGTACCTTGGGCGTCCACACCGGCCCGCATCTGATCGGCGTCGGCGTCCAGTTGCTGTAATGGGCGGGAGAAAACGGCTCTGCTTTGGCAGGGCCGTTTTTTGATCCGCTTCTTCCAGCCTTTCTTGGCCCGCCGGCGGCACGGGCCGAACCCGGCGCCATAAAACTCCCCCTTCGTCCCCTCCCCCGGGCCGTCCCTTCTTGAATTTTTCCCGCCGAACCGGTATAATAAAAGCCGACCCACGCATTTGAAATCTGCCGGCCAGGAGGAACCCGCTATGCCCAAAATCCCCCCTATCAAACTGCCCGCCGCCCGCTGGACGATGCACGAATTTTTCGCCGGCAGCGGCTTGGTAGCCTATGGCCTTCGGGGAATGTTCAAGCCCGTATGGGCCAACGATATCAGCCCCCAAAAGGCCGCCGTCTACCGAGCCAATTTCGGCGGCGGCCGCTTTCATCTGGGGGATATCCAAGAAATCCAGGGCGACGCTCTGCCCCCCGCCCACCTCTCCTGGGCCAGCTTCCCCTGCCAGGACCTATCCCTGGCCGGCGCCATGGGGGGCATCCACGCCGCCCGCAGCGGCTTGGTCTGGGAGTGGCTGCGGGTGCTGGACGAAACCGCCCAGAAGCCCAAGCTCCTGATGGTGGAAAATGTATCCGGCCTGCTGTCCGCCGCCAAGGGGGATAATTACCGGGCTCTCCACCACGCTCTGGCAGAGCGGGGATACCGGTGCGGCGCCGTGCTGCTCAACGCCTCCTGCTTTGTTCCCCAATCCCGGCCCAGGGTGTTTGTGATCGCCGTGGATCAAGCGGTTCCCCTTCCCCCGAGCTTGGTCGGAGAAGGGCCCTGTTGGCTGCACAACAAAGCCGCCGCCCAGCTGGGCGCCGATCTGCCCGGCTGGATTTGGTGGAGGACGGAAAAGCCCCCCCGCCGCCGCCAGGATTTGCGGGATATCGTCCAGCCCCAAGCGCCTTTTGACAAAGACCATGTCCTGCCCCTGATTCCCCCGGCCCATCAGGCCCGGCTGGCGGAGCTGGAGGAAGCCTGGGCCACCGGCTATCGGCGCACCCGCCGGGGCGCCGTCCAGCTGGAACTACGCTTCGACGGCATCGCCGGCTGCCTGCGAACCCCGGAAGGAGGCAGCAGCAAGCAATATCTGGTCGTCAAACAGAAGGGCGAAACCCACGCCCGGCTGCTGACTGTTCGAGAAACCGCCCGGCTGATGGGAGCGCCGGACAATTTTGTTTTGCCCGGCAGCGACAACGACGGCTATAAAGCCATGGGCGACGCCGTCGCGGCACCGGCGGCGCGCTTTCTGGGCCAGCGTTTTTTGGTCCCTCTGGTGGAGGCGGCCTATGGCGATTGATCCTCAAACGCGGCTGGCCTGTTTCCAGCGGGAAAACCGGATTCACACCAAAGGCCCCTTGTCCCTGGTGATACAATTCACCCGCTCGGCCCGGGACAAGGGCTTCCCCCTGTCGCCGGAGGATTTTCAAACCAGCGGCAAGGGCCAGGTGGCCGGCTTGGGCGGCGGCAACCTGAAGAAAATTCTCAAAGAACACGGCATCTTCCAGCAGCTTTCCGCCGAAGGGGGCCGAACCAGCCGGGGCAGCATGGGGCTGATGATCAAATATGTGGAATTCCTCAACGACTGGCGCCGAGAAGAACCGGTGGATTTTCAGCTGATCGAAGACTTTTGGGCCCAACAGGTGCGGGATTACTTCAACAACCAGCCCTTTACTTTGACGGCGGATCCCTCCCGGACGGTGGGCGCGGGGTTAGACGAGCTGTTCGACCAGGCCCGAAAGCGCCAGCGGGAAAACCCAGGCGTCCAATACCTGGGCGCGGTGCTCCAGCACCTGACGGCGGCCTGGCTGCGGAGCCTGCTGCCCCGGGATTCTTTCCAGGTTCACAGCGCTTCGGCGGCCGACGGCCCCACCGACCGCAACGGCGATTTTATGCTGGGCGACGTGGCGATCCACTGCACCACCATGCCCAGCGCCCTGTTGATGGAAAAATGCAGAGCCAACCTGAAAGCGGGCTGCCGGCCGGTGATCGTCACCATTTTCGAGCGAGTCAAAACCGCTTTGGACCTGGCGGAGGACGCCGGCCTGGCGGGCCGGGCGGAGGTCTGGGATATCCGCCAGCTTTTGTCCGCCGCGGTCTACCAGGGCTGTCTGTTTCGGGAAACCCAGCGGTCGGGGCCCATGGCGGCGCTGACCCAGCTCTATAATCAGGTCGTGCAGGAAACCGAGACAGACCCCAGCCTGCGCATTGAATTTGAGGCGAGATGAACATATGGCGGACGTATTTGACAAAAACAAGCGGTCGGATATCATGCGTCAAGTGAAATCCAACAACAATAAATCCACCGAACTGCGGCTGATCTCCGTCTTTCAGCGCTATCATATTACAGGCTGGAGGCGGAATTACAAGGTGAAAGGCCATCCCGATTTCGTCTTTCTGAAGGAGAAAATCGCGATTTTTGTGGACGGCTGCTTTTGGCACGGCCACGACTGCCGCAACACCCGGCCGGCGGACAACCAGGATTATTGGCAGAAAAAGCGGGAGCGCAATATGCGCCGAGACCGGGAAACCACCGCCCTTTTTGAAACCCGAGGCTGGCGGGTCATTCGCATCTGGGAATGCGAATTCAAGGCGAAAAACCGGGAAATCCTGCTGGAAAAATTGTCCCCCCTGCTGGCGGAACAAGCCGGCTCTGGGGAACCCCAGAGGGCGGAAGGGCAAACGCCCCTTCCCCCTTCCAATAGCGCAATAGAATAGGAGGAACGGCGGCTATGAGAATGAAACAATTTCTCTTATTGCTGAGCGTCAGTTTATTGTTATTGGGGCCTTCGGCCTGCAAAAACCAGGAGCGGCTGGAAACAGATCAATCAGAGGCGGCGGAAGTCGTCCAACTGACGGTTTGGGGCGCAGAGGAAGACGAAGCCCTTTTGCAGCAGATTTTTGATTCCTTTCAGCGCCATTACGCCGGCCAAGCGGAATTCCGCATCACTTATCAGGCCCAAAGCGAATCCAACTGCAAGGATATTCTGCTGGGAGATTTGGAAAACGGCGCGGATGTATTTGCCTTCGCCGACGATCAGGTAGCGGCGCTGGCCGCCGCCGGGGCCTTGGACCCCATTGAAAATGCGGCGGAAATCCGCGCCGCCAACCTTTCCGCCGCGGTGGAAGCCGCCAGCGTGGACGGGGTCTTATACGCCTACCCGCTGACGGCCGACAACGGGTATTTTCTCTATTATAACAAAGCCTATTTCTCTGAAGAAGATATCCAGAGCCTGAACCGGATGACGGCGGCGGCGGCCCAGGCCGGGCGGAAAGTGGCGATGGATTGGTCTTCCGCCTGGTATGTCTACGCCTTTTTCGGGAACACCGGTCTGGAGGTGGGGCTCAATGAAGACGGCATCACCAACCGCTGCACCTGGAACAGCGCCGACGGCCCCGTCCGCGGCGTGGACGTGGCCCAGGCCATGCTGGATATCGCCGCCAGCCCCGGCTTCGCCAGCCTGACGGACGGCGATTTCCTGGCCGGCGTTCAAGACGGCTCTGTCGTGGCCGGCGTCAGCGGCGTGTGGAACGCGGTGGCCATTGAAGAGGCTTGGGGCGAAAACTTCGGCGCCGCCAAGCTCCCCCGCTTCGCCTGCGCGGGGCAGGACATTCAAATGGCCTCTTTCTCCGGCTGCAAATTGATCGGGGTAAACGCCTATTCCCAAAACCCCCAATGGGCGGCCCGGCTAGCCGAATGGATTACCAACGAAGAGAACCAAGCCCTCCGCTTTTCCATGCGCGGCCAAGGCCCCGCCAACGTCAACGCAGCCAATTCCCCAGAAACCCAGGCTTCTCCGGCCATCGCTGCCCTGCTGGCCCAATCGGAGTTTTCCCATCTCCAGCGGGTGGGCGGAAAGTTCTGGGACCCGGTGACGGCCTTCGCGGAAAATATGGCTCGAGGCAATCCTTCCGGCGAGTCTTTGCAAAGCCAGCTGGACCGCCTGACGGAAGCCGTAACGGCCCGATAGCCGGCCGCCCTTGGATTTTGACGATTTCGGAGGAGATTTCATGAAAAACAAGCTGACTCTACAGCAGCGGCTGATTGTCCCCGTGGCGTTATTGGGGCTGATCGCGCTGCTATCCAACGTCCTGGCGGCGTTCAGCATCAACAACGTCAATTCCAACGCCGGGGTGATTGTGGACGATTATATGGCCAGCGAGGAACGGCTGGAAAAAATCCGCCGCTCGATGATGGATATCCACCGGCTGGCCCTATCCCATATTGTGGCAGAAGATCACGCCAGCATGATCCGGTTGGTGCAGCAAATCAAGGCGGAGGAGCGAGAATTAGACCAGGCCTTGGCGGATTATGAAACGTATGTCGCGCCGGAGGATGAAGCGGTTTACCGCGCTCTGCTGGAGGAATACGCCGCCTTCAAGCATTCGCTGGTGAGCCTGGTCTGCGCCAGCGCGGACAGCAAGACCCAACAGGCCTATGCGATGGCCAACGGGGACGTCGCTTCCCACGGCGGCGCGGCGGAGGAGCGCGTCGATTCCCTCTATGCCTCTGTCAGCAGCCAGGCCCAGGCGGCCCGCGGGCGGCTGACCGCGGTTTACATATCTTCCCTGATCATCAGCGCCGCGGCGCTTTTGTTGGGCGTCCTTTTGGTGGCGGCGGCTTTTCGCATCATCCAAAAGTCTGTCATCGCCCCGATCCGGGGCGCCATGGACACGCTGCAAGACGGCTCCCGGCGTATCAGCGGCGTGGTGGGGGACGTCCGCGGCCGAACTCAAACCTCCAAAGACAGCGCCCAGGCTCTTTCCGGCCTGACGGCCCAGCTCTCCGCCGCGCTGGACGAGGTGGCCCGTAATTCCGCCGATATCCGGGCCAGCGCCTCCAACGCCCGGGGCGACGTGGCCGGCATGGCGGCGGAATGCGCTCAAATCACCGCCTATTCCGCGGAAATGCGGGGGCGGGCGGAGCTGATCGAACGATCCGCCCAAAAACAAATCCAAGAAATCCGCGCCAGGACCCGGCAAATCCTGGCCGTCTTGGACCAGGCCATTCAGCAGAGCCAGAGCGTGAACCAGATCGAAAGCCTGACAAAGGATATTTTATCCATCTCCTCTTCCACCGACCTGATCGCGGTCAACGCCTCCATCGAGGCGGCCCGGGCGGGAGAAGCCGGCAAGGGCTTCGCCGTGGTAGCCCAAGAGATCCGGCAGCTGGCGGATTCCTGCGCGGCCACGGCCGGGCACATTCAGGCCGTCAGCTCTACAGTGACTGGGGCTGTGGAATATCTGGCCGGCAGCGCCCAGGAGTTGGTGGATTATTTGAGCGGCGCGGTTTTGGCGCAGTTTGAGCAATCGGCGCAGTCTGGGCAGCAATACCGGCAGGATTCCGCCTATATTGAGCGCTCTATCGAGGGGTTCAACCGGCAGATAACCGGCCTCCGGGGGATGATGGACGGGATCGCAGGCTCGATTTCCAATATTTCAGACGCCATTGGCGACGCGGCCGTCGGAGTCAGCGGCGCCGCCGGCAGCACCCGCAGCCTGGTGGACGATATGGCGGGCATCGCGGCTCGGATGAACGTCAACCAAGAAATTGTCGGCGAGCTTCAAAAACAGGTGGAGATTTTCGCAAATCTATAGTCGCGGCAGCGCGACGGCCGTGCTCCGTTTGAGTTTGGCGGTCAATGGGCTTTTGTGCTCGGGGCCGGCGCTTTTGCCGAAGCCCAGCGGCGGGCGCAAAAGCGTATGCGGCGGAGACGATGGACGCGGAGCCTAGCCGTCGGCCCATGCCGACGGCGGCGAAAAAAAAGAACCGGCCCGAAGGGGCGGCGACGTAAGAAAACATTTTAAG
>CAJUIK010000073.1 GCA_910585875.1 uncultured Eubacteriales bacterium
AAGGCCTGCCCCCGCTCTTTTTGTCCTTCTGCGACGAACAATCTTGATGCATTCTACCCCATTAAAAACCGATTTTTCACGCAAAATAGGGGCAAAAACGGGGCAAAAACAATCTCTCTTTTCTGCTTACCAGCTTGAAATCAATTATATTAGGGGGCCAAGCCGCGTCTCCATTCCCTTGGCCGCCCTGAAAAAGCGCGGAACTTAGGCTCCGTTTCTCAGTCTAAACTACCGCCTTTCTTCCCTTTTATACAGGCGCCCTTGGCGGCAGATGATCGCCGCCAAGGGTGCTTTTATCGCGCAAAATCCTTTCAAACAGAATAAATAGGAATTATTGGACAATATCCTCACATAACCAGGCCAGCTATTTTTTCACAGAGCGCCTATTGACAAACAACCTGTAGTGTGTTATTCTTCTGGCAGATCAATAGGGACGTTTTGTGAAAGGAGACGCTTTTATGAACTTGAAACGACTGCCGGCCGCGCTGGCCGCTTTGGCTCTGACCTCCAACTTGACGGCTTGTCAAAATCATGGAGAGTCACAGCCAGAACGGCCCGAACAACAGCCTTTAGAGGCGGATCAACAGCTTCTTTCGGAACCTGTTCCCGCAGGAATTTACTATACTGCCTCTTGGACTCCAAAACACCGCGTTCAACTGCAAGAAGTTCTCTGGCAAGCAGACGAGCAGGGCAATCTGGCGCTGGAACTGGCGATTTCCAGCCCCTTTGCAGGGGGCTGGGCGCTGTTGAACAGCGAGGAAACCGCCATTCAACAGCAGGAACAGGGATTGAGCCAAGGAGAAAACCAAATTTCTATTTCCATTCCCGCCCAACAAGCTGAAAACCGGGAGTTTATTTTTCTTCTAACGCCCGATAAAGGGGAATGGGAAAATTTTTGCATCGAACTGCCTCAAAACTGGGAGGCAGGGCAGAAATACCTGCTGCAAGACGGGCGATTTGCGCAGCCGCCCCTCCGAACATACTCGGAGGCGAGGAGCGAGCTGGGCCGAAACTATGATTTGAGCAAAATTGAGCAAATTTCTGAGTCCAAGCTGCGCAGTCTAACCTTTGACCAGGGGACCATTTTCCCCGAAACGGGGATGCCGGAAAATCTGACGCCGGAACAGTTGATGGAACAGGCCATGGATCCGGGCCTGGGCGTCCGGCAGCTACGTCAGCAAGGAGTGGACGGTCAAGGGGTTTCTGTGGCCATTATCGACCAGCCGATCCCCAAACGCCATTTGACAACGCACCCGGAATATGCCGGGAAGTTTAAGATATACCAAAATTTTACCGAATTCGATAGCAGTATGCACGGCCCGGCCGTCGCCAGTCTCTTGGTCGGCGAAAACTGCGGCGTGGCGCCGGGAGCTCGTCTCTATTACGCCGCTGTCAATTCTGCCAGCGGCGACGCGAAAGACTACTCCGACGCGCTGAACTGGCTGATCCATCTGAACCAGACTCTTCCAGAGGGAGAGAAGATTCGGGTGGTCTCTGTTTCAGCCGCGCCGGGCTCCAAAACAGGCCCGTTCACGCAGAATAACGAGCTTTGGGAAGAAGCCCGCCAGCGGGCGCTGGCAGAGGGAATGTTGGTGCTGGATGTGACAGAAAAATCGGGCGTCCAATTCATGCGGGGATACTGCGAACCAGAGACGATTCAAGATCCGTCAAAACTGGTTGCGGGAGAGCCCGGCCGCCCAGATAGTAATCCGGGAGGATATCTTTGGCGCACACTTGAGGTTCCCACGTCCTGCCGCACTACCGCCGGAATGTGGGTCGGCTCGGAAGAAAGCAGTCAATACACATATTGGGGCGTAGGAGGTCTGAGCTGGGGTATCCCTTATGCCGCCGGCGTGCTGGCCCTGGGCTGGCAAATTCGCCCCGATCTGTCCCCAGACCAAATGCTGGATCTGCTGCTGAAAACCGCCGCAAAGAACGACTTGGGCTTCCCCTGCATCAATCCGCCTGCCTTTATCCAAGCGATTCGGGAGATTTCGCAGTAGCCCGGTTCCCTTTCTTTCGCGCCTGTTTTACCCATCGACACAGGGCGGCGGCATTTTTGCCGCCGCCCTGTGCTCTTCCCTTGGCGAACCGAGCTGGATTTGTTATTGATTCAGGATGGAGGAGGGCGTCACAGACTGAAATACAATCATACCGTCAAAAGCGGCTTGCGGGATTATGGAGACGGTATATGCGGCTTTCATTTTCGTCTGCATCTTCGTCAGCCCCACGTTCAGAGCAGTGATCGTCTGCTGGCCGCCCAAAATCCGCTCCCAGTTTTCGTCATCCGCGACGCTGGCAAAATCCACAAAATACGGGCCCCTTTCCCCGCCGGCAAACAGGGTATTCAGCTCGTTTTCGTTGCCGACCTCCATAATCTCAAATTCCCCATTGTCCATTTGAGACTGAAACTGTGTTTTCTGGGCGTCTGTCCCAATCGCATAATAGCCGTTCCCCAGGTTTTTGGACAGCAATTCCCCCAGACAAACATATCCTGCGACAGAGGTTTTCCCAATATGCCCATTGTGCCCGTTGACGAACAGAAGGCTGCCGTCGCCATGCTGCAAAAACCACTCCGCCTTTTCATACATATGCCGGTCGCGGGTTTCGTTATAGTTGTTGCTGAGCTGGGCGTCGCAATCATCATACATACTCTTGGCGCATTCCCTGGCAAATTCAAAAGCAGGCTGGCCGCAGCGCTCCACAATCTCGCCTTCTATGGCGTCCAGTTGATTCATCAATTCGGCAACGCGCTCTTTTGCGTCTTTCCATGCAGCTTCGTCAAAAGAACTCCTGTTTTCATCCGTCAGCTGTGCCAGAGTTTCCGCATAACGCGCGCTTAAGGCCGGATCGGTCTTATCCATAACGGAGAAGAGATATTCTTTATTGTTGTCAAACCGCTGCATATCCATGCCATAAAAATGCAGCGCTTCTTCCTGAGGGACGGTTTCATTATAGGCCCGCATCCAATCCACCAGATCAGCCATTTCCTGGGTGCGATAAATGGCAAACCCAATTTCTGCAACCGCTTCTTGGACCGTTCCATGGCTGCCGTTGATATATTGGTCGACTTTGAGGGCGCCGCCAAAATCCCCTTCTATAATGAACGTGCGGCAACCGTTGTTTTCCACCAAAGCTTTGAATACGTCCCATTTCATTTGATGATATTGGGCCGCGCCATGGCTTGCCTCGCCCAGCCCGACTATCCGCACATAGGAAGGCACGGAAATAGTGCCAATATCAAACTGGGCATCAGATAAATCTGCCGCGGCGGAAGATCCAGGGGCGCCGCACCCCGCCAGCAGGGCCAGGCACGCCGCCAGCGAAAGAAACAACATAAAAACTTTTTCCCGCTTCACAACATTACATCTCCTTATGGGTCGCGGCGGCGCGGCGGCCGCGGCCCGTGTCGTCTTCGTTTTGCTATGGGCCTTGCTGCGGCGGGGCCAGGGCTTTTTCGCAACAATGCCCGTGGCCGGAGCCCTGCGCAAGGTTCTCCGGCCACGGGCACAAATTTGATTCAATTGACAAACTAACCCGGAGCATGGCCGTCGGGCCTACCCGACAAATTCGCCTTGTTTGAGAATCAGCTGGTCGTCCAGATAAAGGTCGGGCTTCAGGATGATGCCGTCCATGTGGCAGTCCGCCTTGTTTTGGCCGCCGAAGGAAGTATTGGTGCCAAAGGCGATATGAACTGTGCCATAGACCTTCTCATCCTCCAGGATGATGCCGCACAGGATGGCCTTGTCGTTGGCGCCAATGCCCAACTCGCCCACTGTGCCGTTTTCCGGCTTTTGGAGCAGGATATCCAGCTTCCCGTCATGTTCGCCGTCGATGCGGGTCAGCACGCCGTTTTCAATGGTCACGACCAGAGGGCTGTCCAGCTTGCCCACCCCCACCATGCTGCCGTCGATCACCATGGTTCCCTGGGTTCCGTTTTCCACCGGGGCGATATAGGCCTCGCCGGAGGGCAGATTGCCGCTGGAGCCCGGCTGCCGGTAGACGCCGGGGGAAGGCACGCCCTTGCGGCCCCGGAGATCCAGGGTCAGCTCATGGCCGTCCTTGCAGATTCGGGCTTGAGACGCCTGGTCCAGCCTTTGAGTGAGCCGGGCCACCAGCCGGCCCACCTGGTCGTAGTCGGCGGTAATGGCTCCCTGCTGAAACATCCCCTCGGTGATGCCGGGCATCGTAGCCATTCGGGCGCCGTTTTTCACCGCCTGAATCCGGGCGTTGGTGTGGGTCAGGGATTTGGCCGTGGGGCACAGAATCACGTCCGCCGCAGCCATGGCGGCGGCCACCGGCTCGGGCGGCTCTTCGCCGGAGACAGAGCGCTCCAGCATCTGCATGAACATGGCTTCGGCGCCCAATTCTTTGGCGGCCAGATAAAGGGCCCGGCCGATGGATTCCCGGGTGTCGTCCGTCACCACCAGCACGGTTTCGCCCGGCTTCACATCCAAACTGGAGCGCAGCACGGATTTTGCGTTTTCTATCAGGTTCATCCTTTGGTTCCTCCTGTCAAAGCGGGGCGGGGACAAGCGCCGGGCCCCTCTGCGATGGTACGGCGGCGGGCCCTCAGCCCGCCAGCTCGGCCGCTACCCGGGCCAACAGTGTGCGGGAAAGCAGGACGTTTTTGCCTGTGGCCTGGGCGAAAATTTGCTTCATTTCTATCGTATATCCAATGCAATCCAACAAAATCAAATCGCAATCTGTCTGGGCCATCTGCCGGGCCGCTTGGCGGATCCCCTCCAACCCCTCGTAAGGGGAGGCGGCGACCACTTGGGCCTGGGGAACGTATTTTTCCCACTTGCGTTTGCTCTGTTCCAGCTGCAAGGGGGAGGGCGTGACCACCCCGATTTTGCCCGAAGCCGTCAGCGCCGGGGCTACTCCCTGTAAAATGCGGTTGGGAAAAATCAAGGGCACGTCGGCCCGGAACACATCCGGGAAATCGCCGGTGCAGAAAAACAAAATCAACCGGCATCCCTGGGCCTGCAAGTCTTCCACGGCCCGCTGCATCCGGGGCAAGACGTGCTTTTCCGCAAAAGTCACGGAGCTGCCGTCAGCCAGCCGGGACACCAGCACATAATCCCCCGGTTCCGGGGCAAAGGCGGAGATTTCCTGCCGAGTCAAGCCGTCCAGGCCCCCGCGTTCCAGCAGCTGGCAATGGCCCAGCAGGGGCAGAATGTCCGCCGTCACGTCTACCCGGGGCGCTTGGCCCACGGTGACGGCGCCGATTTTCACCTTTTCCATTTTTTATTCCTTGCCCTTGGTTTGGAACTGGTTCATCGGCCCATAGAGCTTTTGAATCAGAGCGTATTCCTGCTCGTCGTAGAGCTTGCAGTCGCCCTTGCCATAGTACTTGGCCACCTCCAGCATAAAGCGGGCGGCTTCTTCGCAATCAGAAAAATGGGTGGCGCCGGTGGCGCAGCCGGCCACGGCGGTTTCCGTTGTAATAGCCACGCCTACCACAGGAGCGTTGGTGGCGGTAGCGGGCTGCAAAATGCTGTTCAGATGGTACAGGTTGTTGCCATAGGGGGTGATATCCTGCTGGGACAGGGCGAAGACCTGGGGCAGCTTGCCGGTTGTGGTCTGCATGACGTCCAGCAAATCGTCGCTGACTTTCAGAATATACCCTTCCTTGACGGTGGGGGAAATGGCGAAGCCCCGGGTATTGATAATCCGGTTGCCCTTGGTGGTGTCCACCACCAGAATAGCGTCCAGCTCCGGCGTCACCTCCGCCTGGTTGACTTGAGCCATATCCAAGGGAGAGCCCATGAAGGGCACAGGCTTGTGGGGCTGGGTGGGGGCGTTGGGGCACACATGGGTGGAGATAAACACATCCCCCTCCAGGGCGTCGCCCTTGTTCTGCATATCCAGCAGCTTGGCGGCCAGAGTCAGGGCCACCAAAGCGCCGTCGCCGTCGGACACAAAGCCGGTCATCTCCGGCCGGGCGCCTAGGCCGCCCAGACGGCCCAACAAACCGATGGTGGGCGCGGACCCGCCGCCGCTCTTGCCGTTTTTGCCCGGAATGCGGATTTTCACCATATCGGTGGAGCCCTTGGCGCCGGAAAGCACCTGGATCTCAATATTGGCGTCCGCCTTGATGGAGCGCAGATACTCCGCCACAGCCTGCCCGCTGGCCGCGCCGCTGTCCAAAATGTCGTAAACCTCAATCAGTTGTTTGAGAAGCATACTATTTGCCTGCCTTTCATGATTATCCCGAAGTTTCCAAGTTGAAAATTTCTTGTGATTTGGATAATTTTCGGAAATCAGTTTACCGAAAATTCTCCGTCAACTTCTCGTTTCTATAGAACCGCCATATAAATCTACGGCTATTGTACCATAAAAAGCAACTATCCGCAACTATCGCGGAGTAGCTATTTTCAAGGCTTCCTAGCGGCGTACAGTTCGAACTATCAGGCGTGGTAGTAACAAACTAATAACAATGAATCAGAGCTTTTTGTCGTACAGTATTGCTTGATCATTGGAGACGAAAAACTTCTTTTTTATTTATTGCGTCAAATCAAAATTCTGGAATTCCAGCCTTTTTCAGGCGTCTTTCGCCAAGCATACAGCCCCTATTCCCTGCCCTTGATTCTATAGGACTAAAGAAAGGATTTGGTAATGGGCGATTGTCGAAAAAATAGCTCTCATCTAAAGGCAACAACAAGAGAAATAATAAAAATGCAGATCATGGAATCAAAGAGAAACCATGCCCTGCATTTTTCAATTTTATCCTTATTCAGATGTTAGATTCAAAGTATCCGACTGCCTGAACGCTAATTTCTATACATAAAATAACAAGTTTTTGTCTTGTGTTTGAATGCACAATTGGTTTAGGTATACTAAATTTGTTTGTCATCTAAGGGAGTAGATCTATTTTGTTTATATTTTGCATATTCACGCTTATTTTCCAAATCATTTTTTTGAATGGTTTTGACAATAGTCGCGATGTACTGCTCATCATTTTCTGGGAAGAAATACTTTGTAATTATAGTTAATAAACCAATAATAAGAGTAATAAATGAGATACAAGTTGTAGCAAAAGAAATCATATCTGATATTTCAACTTGAGAGTTGGCCTTCATTATCCGCACAGAAAAACAGAGCAAAACACTAGAAAAAAGGCAAATAATTACGAGACAAGGTACTAATATCATATATCTACAGATAGAACTATGTCTAACTTTCTTTTTATAAGAATCCACATATTTAGTCAACAATTCAGTAATTTGAGCATCACGTTTTTTCTGTTGTGCCGTAGCAAATGGATCCTGATAATCAAGATCGGTTTCATTATTTACTTCAGAAAAATATACACTATCCAGAAAGTTATTTAAATCCTGCTCTGCTATTCTCATATCGTCTCTTAATCACTCTCATGTGCGATAGAATTAACTTCACTAATTCGCCGTAGAACACTTTCTAACGGAGCCTTATAAATTTCGGCCAACTTCAAGTAAATTTCATTTTCCGCCATTTTTTCACTTTTATATTGATGATAAGTTCGACTAAACGACTTTTCCGGCATAAGTAATGCAGCGGCAAAATAGTCTGCGTCATTTTCTTCATCGTCTTTTCCTTTTTTGTTTTCTCGATGTAGAAAAATCTCTCCGTTTTTATAATGAAGAATTGAATGGGCAAATTCATGAGCAATTATAAATCGCTTAAAATAGAGTGGACGGTTTATATTTACACCAATGGTTTTCTCTGGCTTCTCTGTTCTGGAAATTGGACGAATAGCAATAAAGCCATCTTCTCTATCGGGCAGAAACGCATTCCCAACAGAAAAGCCCCATTTTTGGGCAAAATCAACGATATCAATGTAAGTATCAGTATCTTGATTATAGCCATACTCTAAAAGCAACTGAGCTACCTTCGTTTCGATGCAATTTTTCTCCATATAGCTTAACCCCATAAGCTTCTGCCTCCAATTCACATCAACATATGTATATTAAGATGCGTAAAGTAAGACCAGGCAGAGCAATACAAATTTCACAGCAATCCGTTATTATAATTCCAACACCATCTCTTCGTCAAGTTTTATTTTATACTTTTTTTATTAAAATATCAATATTAATTTTTGAAAAATAAAATAATTCAAGCAATTTTCTAAAATAGTTGGTTCTTGCATTCTGCTTGTGCGGGTTTTTATACTACAGTTTATTGCTAATTAGTATCTTCGTGATAATCGTCGTATAGCGTCACACATGATAAAAACCAGGCCCGATGGGCCTGGTTTTCCCTTTTACAATGGCATGATATTATATTCTGGCATCATCTCTTTGTCAAGTCTTATTTTACACTGGGCCTGGTGGGCAAATCGAAAATATCCTGATAAGCGTCCTTGCCGGTTCCGTTGCCGCCCAGGGCGGCGTAGGGCTGGTAAAGATATTCCACATTCTTCTTGTCCTCCAGGCTGCACCAACCTTGAGCCATATAATGCTTGTGGGCCTGCCACAATCTGTCGTGGAGCACGGCCTTGACTCCCGCCTTCAGGGCCTCGCTGTCCTTGCGCTGGGCCGCCAGGCGTTTGGCCGCCCAGCGCCACAGGGCGGCCAGGGCCGCCGCCAGCAGGCCGCAGGCCCACTGCATCCAATAAGCCGCGATCGCGTCC
>CAJUIK010000074.1 GCA_910585875.1 uncultured Eubacteriales bacterium
CCATAGGCCAAAACCAGGCTGGCCAGCAGCAGCAGTTCATTGCGCATCATTACTGAATCCTCCTACTCCGAAATCCGTGTTGTTCAGCAGAATATCCACCCGGGGGTTTTCCCAATAAAACGGCGCCACCTGCCGACGGAAGACCTGGATTACCGCCGGGTCCGGCTGGATGGGCTTGGTGTTTTTCTGCATGATATTGACGCAGACCCGCTCAAAATGGGCCAAACCGGTTTCAATATCCCGCTTCATGCTTTGGGCGGTCTGGCCCGGCAGACCCTGGAGCAGGCAGACCTCGTCGCAGTAAGCGGCGATCTGGGCCGGGTCGGCGTCGACGCCCTTGTCCAGGTAGCTTTCGCGGAACAGGGCGTCAAAGGTTTCCACGCCGATTTTGATTTTGACTTCCACCCCTTGGGCGGCGAACCGGGCCTTCAGCGGGGCGATCTCCTGCCGGTGGACCCAGTGACATTCAAAGTGCAGGGCGGCGATCTGCTTCTGCCGGCAAACCGCCTCAATCTCCGCCATAGTCTCTGGATCCAGGTCTACAAAGCTGCCCGAGTTGATGACTTCCAACCGGCGGTACAGGCCGGAGACCCGGGCCAGCTGCCGGCGGTTTAGGGCCAGATTGGCCTGGCCGTCCAGGCTAAAATCCAAGTGATAATCGCAGAAGCGGCATCGTCGCCACCGGCAGCCCCGACCGCGCAGCAGCACAATCTCCCGCGGGTTTTTATGGGGAATGACAGAATAGCGTTCCATTTCGTCCATTGTTACAAAAAATACCCCTTTCCGGCGCTTTTTGCGCCCAAACGGCATTATACCACTCGGAAAAGGGCAGGTCAACTCTGGATACGGCGCTGCCCTGAACTTGATTGGCAGAGGCGCGATTGGTACAATAAAAAGTAAGAGCGCTATTTGGGAAAAGGAGAACATTCAATGAGAAAAGTTACGTTATTCATCGCCATGAGTTTGGACGGATATATTGCGGACCCACAGGGCGGGGTGGATTGGCTGAGCGGGCAGGGCGGAGAAGGGGAGAAAGATTTTTATGGGGAATTTATCCGGGGCGTGGATACCGTCGTCATGGGAGGCAATACCTATCGCCAAATTATCGAGAAGCTCTCCCCGGGCCGCTGGCCCTATGAAGGGCTGACGGCCTATGTGTTGACCCATCGCCCTCAGCCGGCGGCGGAGGGCGTCGTTTTCACAGACGGCCCGGCTTGCCGGCTGGCGGCGGAGCTGAAAAGCCGGCCGGGCAAGGGGATCTGGGTTTGCGGCGGCGCCGCCGTGGCCCAGGCGCTGATAGCCGGCGGGCTGATTGACGAATACCGTATTTCCATCATTCCCACCATATTGGGCGGGGGAATCCCGCTGTTCGGCAGGCTTCCAGCAGAAATCAAATTGAGTTTGGTCGGCGCCCGAACCTCCGACGGTATGGCAGAGCTGACCTACCGGCCCAGAGGGGCCGGCAGCCGCGCTGGAGAGCCTCGGGATTAGCCCGCCGCATGGAAGATTTGCAATTACAAGCGGACAGGCGTATAATAAAGGCAGGAAAATTGGAAACTGGCCCGTTTGCCTTGGGCCGCCGAATCAGAAAGGTTGGATCGCCATGGATATCAAAGAAATGAAGCGTCGCGTCTGCCAAGCGGTGGACGACAACGCAGAAAAAATTATCGCTTTGGGCGAATCGATTTTTGCCGAGCCGGAGATGGGATTTAAGGAGTTCAAGACCTCTGCCAAAGTGAAAAAAGTGCTGGACGACCTGGGCGTCGCCCACCAGGACGACGTGGCCATTACCGGCGTGATCGCCCCCATGAAGGGCCGCAATTCCAACGTGCGCCTAGCCCTGATGGGCGAGCTGGACGCCATCGTGGCCCCGGGCCACCGCTGCGCCGACCCGGCCACCGGAGCGGCCCATTCCTGCGGCCACCATGTGCAGATCGCCACTGTGATGGGCGCCGCCATGGCGCTGAAAGAAAGCGGGATCATGAGCGAGCTGGACGGCGACATTGTGCTGATGGCCGTGCCCGCTGAAGAGGGCGTGGAGCTGGAATACCGCCAGAGCCTCATCGACCAGGGCAAGCTGTCCTTTATCGGCGGTAAGCAGGAATTTATCAAGCTGGGCGTTTTTGACGATATCGACATGATGCTGATGCAACACACGGACAACAGCCGCAAGGCCGCCGCCGGCGGCGGGACCGGCATGGGCTTTGTGGCCAAGCTGGTTTATTACAAAGGCCAGGAATCCCACGCGGCTCTGCCTTTCCAGGGCGTCAACGCACTGCAAGCCGCCAAAATCGGCCTCATTGCCATCGACGCCCAGCGGGAGACCTTCCGAGATCAGGATATGGTCCGGGTTCATCCCATCATCACCAAGGGCGGCGACCTGGTGAACGTGGTGCCTGCCGACGTGCGCATCGAAACCTTCTGCCGGGCCAATAACATGGCCGCGGTGGAGGACGCCAGCATGAAAGTCAACCGGGCCCTGAAGGCCGGCGCGGACGCCGTTGGCGCCGAAGTGAAAATCGTGGACATCCCGGGGTATATGACGCCCTATGAATGCCCAGAGATGAAAGCCGTTGTAGAGCAGAATCTGAAGGAGATCTACGGCGAGGAAAACGTGGTTCCCGGCATGGGATATACCACCGAGGCCAACGACGTGGCGCACCTGATTCCCACCGTACATTGCACCATCGGCGGCGCCGAAGGCATTGCCCACAGCTCTAATTACGAGATTGCGGACAAGGATTCCGCTTATATCAGGGCCACAAAGGCGCTGCTGTGCTCCGCTATCGACCTGCTGGCCAACGGCGCGGAGAAGGGCCTTTCCGTCAAAAAGAATTTCCAGGCGCCGATGACCAAAGAGCAGTATCTGCGGGAATGGGGCAAGCTGAACGTCTAAACGAGTCCAAGCAAGCCGGCGGGCCCAAAAGAGGGGGAGTTTCCCCCTCTTTTTTGCGCCGTCAAACAATCGCTGCCGGCCCATTTATTCATAAAACGAATAAAAATCCTCTTGAGGCAGTTTATTTTGCGGAACGCACAGAAAACCCCCGAAAACCTTGCGGCCATTTGTGGAAAACGGCTAAAAATCATCCTTTACACTCTGGCGTTATATATGGTAAAATATCGCTAAGCTATCGGAAAAGCCTTTGCCGGCCTTTCTTTTTTCAAAGGGGAGAAGGGCGGTTCCAGGCTGGCGGAGAAATTTCTGCACGCCGCCTTCGGCGCCAGGCAAAAGGGATCGGGGCTCCCCGCGCCGGCGGGGAGCTTGGCCGCCGGGCCTGCCGACATCATATCAAGGGAGATGGGGAAAGATGCGCGTAAGACCAAAGAAAGAAAGCATAGACGAGCTGTTTTTGGCCATTCTTTCGCTGGAAAGCCTGGAGGAATGCCGGGCCTTTTTTGAAGATTTGTGCACCCGCAACGAGCTGATGGCCATGCATCAGCGGATTATCGTGGCCAGAATGCTGAAAAAGGGCAGAATATACAGCCATATTGTAGAAGCCACCGGCGCCAGCACCGCCACCATCAGCCGGGTGAACCGGGCGCTGATGGACGGGCGGGGCGGTTACGCCGCCGTGCTGGAAAGGATGGGCCAATGATCCCCTACTCTGCTTTGGCCCAGGTTTACGACCAGCTGACCGGCGACGTGGCCTACCGCCAGTGGGCGGAATTTGCCCAAAGAGCTTTTGAACGGCAGGGAGAAGGGGAGACGAAGGTCGTGTTGGAGCTGGCCTGCGGCACAGGCAGCTTGACCCAGCTGCTGGCCCAGGCCGGTTACGAGATGATCGCCTCCGATATTTCCCCGGAAATGCTGTCCGTGGCCCGGGAAAAATGCGCTTCGGCCCCCTGCCCGCCCATTTTTCTGTGCCAGGATATGCGGGAGCTGGATCTCTACGGCGATATCGACGCCGCCGTCTGCTGCCTGGACAGCGTCAACTACCTGACCGGTCTGCGGGACCTGAAGCGGGCCTTTCGCCGCGTCGCCCTGTTCCTACGGCCCGGCGGGCTGTTTTTGTTCGATGTGAAAACCCCGCTGGCTTTTGCGGAGATGGGCGGCCTTTCCAGCATTCAGCAGGCGGGGGAGGCTTTTTGCGCCTGGCAATATGGCTACGACGCCAAAAGCGGCGCCGCCCAGCACCAGGTGGATATCTTTTGGCCCGAAGCCGACGGCCGCTATCTGCGCAGCACCGAGCTCCACGAGCAGCGGGCCTACAGCCGCCAACAGCTGGAGCAGGCGCTGGCCCAGGCGGGGCTGGACGCGGTTTCCGTCTGCGCCTCTCCCGAGGGCGGCAGACCGGGCCCCAAGGCCCGCAGGCTCTATTTTGCGGCCCGAAAAAAGAAGGGGGAAGCGCCAATTCAGCCGGCCGGAAGCTGGAAGGCCGCAGTCGTCTCCAGAGAATCCCTGAGGCGGCAGGGGAACCAATGACGGCGAAAGCCCGCCCTCTGTTGGCGGCGCCGGGGAAAGAGCTTCCGAATTTTTGGGGAGGAACCAGATGAAACACAAATTGATAGATCAAAAATACCGGTTTGTCACCCTGTTTGACGACCAGACCGGCGCTTATATCCGAACCGGCGTGATTGAAAACGGGAAGGATTCTGGAGTCGACCCTTTTATGGCCTCTTTTCCCCATTTGATCGACGTGGGCGTGATGGGCCATTGCGCCCACGGCAAATCCGGCCTGTGCGCCAAGGCGGGCATTGGCTGCTACCAAAGCGGTCTGACGGTGGAAAAGCCCAATATGTCCTTGAAGGATTTCCAATGGATTGTGGACCAGTGCCGAGGGCGGGTGAATCAGTTCGCCCTGGGGGGCCGGGGAGATCCGGATATGCACGAAGAGTTTGAGCAGATGCTGGCCCTGTGCAGGCAGGCCCAAATCGCGCCCAATTTCACCACCTCAGGCTTTGGCTTGACAGAGCGGGCCGCCCGGATCTGCGCCCAATACTGCGGCGCCGTGGCCGTCAGCTGGTACCGCAGCGATTACACCCTGAAGGCCATTCAAATGCTGCTGCAAGCCGGCGTCCGCACCAATATCCACTATGTGCTGGGGCGAAACAGCATTGACGAGGCCGTCCGGCGGCTGAAGGAACAGGATTTCCCCCGGGGAATCAACGCGGTGATCTTCTTGCTCCACAAACCGGCGGGCCAGGGGACCCGGGAAAACGTGCTTTCTGTGTCCGACCCCCGGACGGCGGAATTTTTCGCCCAGCTGGACGCCCCTCACCCCTTTAAAGTGGGGCTGGACTCCTGCAGCGTGCCCGGCGCCCTGAAATTCTGCCAAAACATCCTGCCGGAATCTCTGGACGCCTGTGAAGGGGGCCGGTTCAGCTGTTATATCGGCGCAGATTTGAAGATGACCCCTTGCAGCTTTGACCAGCGGGACCAATACCAGACGCAGCTGGGGCCGGATACCAGCATTGAGGACGCCTGGAACAGCCCGGTCTTTCAGCGCTTCCGCCAAAAGCTGAAGGGCGCCTGCCCGGATTGCCCCCAACAGGCCCTGTGCCTGGGCGGCTGTCCGCTGATGCCGGAGATTGTCTTCTGCGACAAGCCGGAGCGAAAGATTGTAGAGGATTAAAAGGGAAAGGAAGGGTTTTTTATGAAAATCAGAAGCGATTTTGTCACCAATTCCAGCTCCAGCAGCTATGTCGCCGTCACCATACAAGGGACGGGCGACCTTTATCTGCATTGCTTTTTGGATGAATATGAGGCGATTGAGGAGCCCGATCTGTTGAAAGCGAAAACCGCCCGGCAGATTGGCGAGGCCCTTTGCGACGCATGCGGCATAGAGGAAGAGGATATGCCGGAAGAGCTGGAGGAGTTGATTGCGCAGCTGGAAGAGCTGTCTTCTTTGGAGGAAGTTTCGTCCATCACCGTGGAAACTACAGATATCAATCGGGGCGAATTTATAGAAGCCTATCTGGACGATTTTGATAACGTCGACGACCCGGACGACGTGGACTACGTGGAGATTACTTCCGGTTACCAGACAAAGCGGAAGCTGCGCGCCGCTTGGTTCCAGCAAACCAGGAAGGTCAATTTGACCGACGAGGCCCAGGAAGAGTTTGACTCAGAGGATGAGGAAGGATTGTATGTATCCTTCAATTATTCCCCCAAAGAGATCACTGTGCCGGCAGAGGCGCGGTTTTTAGGCCAAGAGGATTTTAATGGATGCGACAACCTGGAAACTGTGATTTTTGAGGGGGAGGCGGAGCAAATCGCGGCCAATACCTTTGAGTATTTACCCAATCTGACGACCATCATTGCCCCCAAGATGCCGCTGGACAAATTTCAAAACAAGGGCAAGCTGGCGGCAGTTTTGGGCTTTGCCCAGCAGGCGGTTCAGGGCGAAAAAGCGGAGCCCTACCGTTACCGGGAAGAATACCTGGCCTATATTGAAACACACCGAGACATGCTGACGCCCGCCATCCTGCGGCAGCTGGCGCTGCTCCAGACGATGCTGACGGAGCGCATCATTTCCCCGCAAGAACTGCCTGATTGGATGAATCTGGATTGACAAGGGAATCGGCAGACGTTGGGGCGGAAAGGAGGGGCTTTTCATGAAAATCAGAAGCGATTTTGTCACCAACTCCAGCAGCGATTGCTCGGTTATGATCCGGGTTCAAAGCAAAGAGCTGACGGAGCTGCTGGCCAAGTATCGGGAACTGTTTGGCGAAGACGTTCAGATTCGGCCGGAAGGTCTTTTGATGGAAGTGGAAGACGGATGGACGGAAGACGGATGGGGGAATGTGCCGCAATCCTTGGAGCAGCTGCTGGACAAACTGTTGGAGTGCTTGGCAGGGGAGATTCTGTTGGGATTGCTGAATGGGCCCTTGGCGCGCCAGATGGAGCGGGAGATGAAAGCAAATAAACGAGAGCTGACCGATTCTATCCAATATGTGGAATGGGATTTTCAAAGTTTCTATCCCCTCGAATATGGGAATATCGGGCGGAAAAGGTTTGTCTATGATCGGGATGAAGGGGGAAGCGGAGAGTATTGGGAAGAGCCATACCATGAAGAGGATTATGAGTTTGATTTTGGCGAGAAATACGACAAGGAAAAGGAAGAATAAATGGAAGATTATTTGATTCGCGGCATAGCGGCGGGAGGGCTCGTCACTGTCAGCGCTTTGCAGAGCGCCGGTATTGTGGAGCGGGCCCGGCAGATTCACGGCTTGCAGCCCCTGGCCTCGGCGGCCCTGGGGCGGACGCTGACTGCCGCCTCCATGATGGGGGACGCGCTGAAAAGCGACGAGGGCTCCTTGACGATACAAATCCGAGGCGACGGCCCTCTGGGCGCCATTACGGCGGTTTCAGACAGCCGAGGCAATGTGAGAGGTTATCTGCAAAACCCGGAGGCTCAGCTGCCGCTGAAGGCCGACGGCAAGCTGGACGTGGGCGCCGGCGTGGGCCAGGGGCTACTGACGGTGATCAAAGACCCGGGCAAGGGGGAGCCCTTTTCCGGCAAAGTGCTGCTGCGCTCCGGCGAGATTGCCGAGGATATCGCCGGCTATTATGCAGAAAGCGAGCAGATCCCCACCGTCTGCGCCTTGGGAGTGCTGGTCGCCCGAGATCGGACCGTCGCGGCGGCGGGGGGATATCTGGTCCAGCTGGCCCCTGGAGCGACGGATCAGCTGGCGGAACGGCTGGAACAATCCTTTTCCCGGCTGGAAAGCGTCACCGCTCTGTTGAGCCGGGGGCTCTCCATAGAGCAAATCATGGAGCAGGCCCTGGAAGGGCTGGATTTTACCGTGCTGGAACGCCGTCCCGCGGCCTATGAATGCAAATGCTCCCGGCAGAAGGTGGAGCGGGCGCTGATCAGCATGGGCGCCAAAGAGCTGGCGGAGCTGGCCCAGAGCGGCGAGCCCATCGAGGCGGGATGCCAGTTTTGCAACCAGAACTATGTCTTCGAGCCCCAGGAAGTTCAGCTGATGCTGGACAAACTGGAGCGGAAGTAACGACAGGCCCCAAAGGGGCGGGGAGGGCCGAATCCTCTCCGCCGCCCGGCGGGGATCCTTTTGCCCAAGCCTGAACCTAGCGCGCCAAGCGAAACCAGAAAAGGGGCGCCGGTTTTTTGCAAAAATTTTTGAAAAAAAGGTTGACATTCCCGCCGAAGCTGAGTATAATAAATATCGTCGCCGCGGGAGCGCGGTTCGGATGAAAAGATTGAAAAAAGGGTCTTGACAAACGAGAAACGCTCTTGTATAATAAAAGGCGTCGCTGTGGATGGGGGAGCATAGCTCAGCTGGGAGAGCATCTGCCTTACAAGCAGAGGGTCACAGGTT
>CAJUIK010000075.1:0-5978 GCA_910585875.1 uncultured Eubacteriales bacterium
GGCCACCTGTTCACCTCTCAAGGCATTTTGAATATCAAAAACGCCAAATATCAGTTGGACGACGGCCCTATCGACTCAAAATGTCAATGCCCAGTATGTCAAAGTTACTCCCGAGCTTATCTGCGGCATCTGTTCAAGGCCGAAGAGATGCTGGCCATGCGTTTTTCCGTTCTCCACAATTTGTATTTTTATAACCGTTTGATGGAGCAAATCCGGGACGCTCTGGACCAAGGCCGCTTCCAGGCCTTCCGGCAGGAAAACTCCGAAAAGCTGGGCAAACGAATTTAATTCTTGCCAGCGGAAGAAAAATACAGTATACTGTTGTTTTACAACCCTGAAATTTGTTCAATTACAAGGAGGACACGACCATGACGGAATGGACTGCGTATATCTGGATCGGCGCCACGATGGTGCTGTTTTATTTCCTGCTGATTATGCCTCAGAAAAAGCGGGAGAAAAAGGATCGAATACTCCGCAACTCTCTGGAAGCTGGGGACCATATCGTCACCATCGGCGGCATTGTGGGTAAGATTCTGGTGGTCAAGGATGAGGAAATCACCATCGAAACCGGCGCGGACCGCACGAAGCTGACGCTGAAAAAATGGTGCGTACAGTCCAAAGAAGCCTCTGCGGACGGCGAATAACAAAAACGCGCATCAAACAAAAACCTCTGGCATAAGTATCGAGTATGATACTGAGATGCCGGAGGTTTTCTTTATGACGATGCAATCCGAGAAGCGCGGAGGCGCCCAAGCCCTGCTGCCGGTTGTCCAGGCTGCGGCGGCCGGGTTGGGGTTGGTTTTGGTTCTGCTGCTGCTGGGGGCGATTTTGCTCTCCAGCGGAGCGCTGCCTCCAGGGTGGCTGAAGGTCTGTCCCTATATCGCCTTGGCCGGCGGGGGGATTTGCTGCGGCGTCTGCGCCGCCAGATGCCCCAAACGCCTGTATGGCGCTTTGGCCGGCGGGCTGCTGATGGCGCTGATTCTGCTGGCCTTGGGGTTTTTGTTTGTCCAAACAGACTTCTCGCCGGTTCAAGCTGGACTAAACCTGGCGATTCTGTTGGCGGCCGCGGCGGCGGGCAGCGTGGCGGCGGCTCTGTTTCGATAGCGCCGGGGAAGGGGAGAGGAGCGGCATTTTTGCCGCTCCTCTTTTTTGCGCTTATTCTTCAGAATTTCGGTTTCGCCTATTTGTACAGCGCGTTGAACAGCATCTTGAAGGTTCCATGGGTCTGGCAGCGGTGCTGGGGCGCAAAGCCATAGAGCACCACGTCGCCTTTGCCACACTGGGCCCGGACCAGAGCCGGAGTGCCGGCCACGAGCTGTTCGCCGGTCAGTAGGCCGCTTTGCAGCACGTCCTGCTTAACATAGGAAGCCGCAGCCTCAAACTGATGGGCGTTGAACTTTTCAGCGATTTCCAGCACAGGGCCGTCCCAATGGAAAACCAGGGCTCGCTCGGGCATACCGTAGCACAGAGGGTTCTGATTGTCCACCTGCACCCGAAGAGTGGAGCCATGGGTATTGAACTCAGTGAGCTTTTTGCCCGCCGCCAGGTTTTTCACCTTCAGCTGGCAAGCCTTGATGGCGAAATCGCAGGATTTGTTGAACGCCAGCAGGCGGCCGCCGTTCTGCACGAAGGCGCGGACAGCTTCCAAGCCCTCCTGGCCCAAGCCGCTTTCCTTTTCAGGGGGCTGCTGGCCTACATATTGCATCATACCCTCGAATTTGGGTGTGTCCTTGTAATATTTAGGGCCATAGAGCATCTCGTATTGATCGCTGGGCAAGATCAGCACGTCGAACTCCTTCAGCTTGCCGCCCAAAATGTCCGCGTCCATGACGGTGGTATATTCGTAGCCCATCCGGTCGAAGAGCAGGCGGGTCCAGCCCTCGTCGGCGTTGCCGGTGTAATAACGCTGGTACATGGCGATTTTCACCGGCTGGATTGCAAACATTTTGTCATAGGGCTTGTCCACTGTGCGCACGGCGGCCTGGGTTTCATCGATAATCCGGCTGATTTCGGCAGCGTCGCCTTCCACATAGAAATCCCGCCAGGGGCAGGCCTCGATGCGGGAAACCTTGTAGCCCTTTTGCAGCAGCAGATTGACGGCATGATAGCCGGCGTTTTCCTTGGCGGAAATCACATAACCGGCGGCTTTGGGCAGGTTGGCGGGCGCCGGCGCCTGGACGGCCTCCAACTTTTCAAACTTGCCCTCTGTGGGAGCGCCGGCGGGCAGGACGTTGACGCCCATATATTCGGCCACCGTGTCGCTGGCGGTGTCGAAGGCGGTGAAAGCTCCCGCCAGATCCCGGGTCCAGAAATTATCGGGATACAGGGTGCGTCCCAACAGGTTCATCACCACGCCCATTTTGGGCTGAGCCAAGGGAACCACATAGGTTCCGGCGGGGTATTTGACCTGGCCGACCTGGAACTCTTCCGCCGCTTGGCGAACCTCGACGCCCTGGTTCAGCAGGATATTCAGCAGGCCCCGCAGCGCGCCCTTGTCAAATTGGTCGGCGGGGATGATAAAGGCTTTTTCCTGACTATCTGCGCCCCGTTGAGTCTGGCGCAGGGCCTTTTGAGTCATATTGAAGAGGATCTGTTGGCGGTTTTTGGCCATTGTATCCAACACGGCGTAGGCCGCGCAGTACTGGCGCTTGACAATATCGCCCAGACGCCACCAGCCGCCGGGCCAGGGGTGGGTAAAATGAACCTGCTGGCCATAGAAGGGAGTGGATTTATCGTGGTTGCCCTCCAGCTGCTCGGGGCGGATGTAGAGGGGGGTGGCCAGCTTGGCGTTGGCGCTTTCGCTGAGCATACCGGCGATGTTGTGGCTGTTGGTGATCCAGTGATAACCATAGTGGCCCCAGCCGGGGAATTGGGACATCATCGAAGCGCCAGTCAGCTCCTCCTGCTCCATGCGGTAGCACATATTGGCGCCGTAAAGGGAGAGCTCATTGTAAACCAGAGGGTCGGTATAGGGCCGCACCGGGTTTTTATAAGGCGGCACAAAGATGCGAGCGCCATAGCTGCCCATATGGTGGTGGTCAAAATAAGACTGGGGCGTCCATTCTTTGAAGAGGATATCGCCCATATACTTGGATTCCACGATATTGTGGGCAAAAGCGTCCCGGTTGTTGTCGTGGCCGGTGTATTTGTGGTAAAGGGACGGATAGTTGCAGCCCTCATACGGGGTGTCCAGGGTGGAGTTATACCAATCTGTGACCATAATCTGGCCGTCCGGGTTGAAGCAGGGAACCATCACCAGAACCACATTCTCCAGGATATTCAGAATCTCCTGGCTGTCGCCAGTCAGCAGGTCGTAAGCCAGCTTGGGCGCCATCTGGGTTCCGCCGATTTCCGTGGCGTGCAGGCTCATGCTCTGAACGCTGACGGCTTTGCCTTTTTGCGTCAGGCCCTGAATCTCCTCTTGAGAGAGACCCCGGGGATCGGCGATGGTTTGGTTGATTTGGCGGATTTCTTCCAGATGAGCGAAATTTTCAGGGGAGGTGATAATCACCTTCAAAAAGGGGTTGCCCTCTGTGGAGGGGCCCATCTCCGTCACCTGAATCCGGTCGGATTGCTGATCCAACAGCTTATAATACTCCACAATTTTGTCCCACCGGGCGATCTTGCGATCCTCGCCCAGCGTGAAGCCAAAAAAGGATTCAGGGGATGTGATCTTTTGCATATAACTGACCTCCTTGTGTCCATATCTCTGGCGGTTTGCGCAAAAAAAACGGCGCAAAAGGAAAGGACGGCCCTTCCCTAATCTGAGGATAGCACAACTTTACACAAAAAACAATCGCAAAACAAAAGAAAATTTATTGAATCTGCTTATTGGCCTCGATATGATCCCAAGGCGAGGCCGTCCACTCAAAAGAGGGGAGGGAAAGCCATTTTGAAGAATTTCTATCAAGTTTAGAAATTTTAATAATAAAATAGGATGATTCTATCTGTAATAATCTAAAATTCAGGTTTTTTGAAGTATAATAATCCATAGATTTAAGTTTACATAATTAAGTTTACATAAATAATCTGTCTTTTTCGTGATTTTTTCTGAAAAAACTTGCCTTTTGGGGCAAAGACCGATATAGTGGATGGTAGTAAAAAAGCGCTCGAGCCCTTTGACGGCATATCCCATCGAGGACAGGCATAGGGATAGGCTGAGGTGAGCGCAATGACGAATTATTTTGCCAGAGCAAAAACCCAGCCCCATCAGACCACCGGATGGCTGGCGCCGCTGGCGGCCTGCCTGACGGCTGGCGCAGGGTTGGGGGCCTTTTATGTTGCCAAATGGGGCGGCGGCCCAGACCTAGCCGCTTATCTGGAAAACATGGCTTATGGCGGCCGGCTTCGGCTGTTTTTCTCCCTGCTCTTCCGCCAGCTGATGTATTTGGTCCCCCTGTTTCTATGCGGCTATTTTCGCTGGGGTATGGGCGCGGCCGCTCTGATTTTTGGAGTCAAAGGCTTTTTTGCCGCCCGTTTGGCGGCGGCTTTTTTGCAGACTTACGGCGGCAGGGGATACGCCGCGCTGATGGCGGCCTGTTTCGTCCAATCGTTTTGCAGCGTCTTTTGTATGCTGCTGCTGGGCTGCCGGGCCATGAAGCTGTGCGCCGCCCGACGGACTATCCCCAGAGGAAGGCGGCGGTTTCTGCGTCTGCCGGCAGACCCGGCCTATCATGCCGCCGGAGTCGCCTGTTTTCTGCTGTGTCTGGCTTGTTCGCTGGCCGGATCGCTGCTGACGCCGCCTCTGAGCAGGGCTGCTTTGGCGCTGATTGGTTGAGACCGCAAGGAGGGAGGCTGGATGGAAGGGAAAAAGGGGACGAGGCTCCATGAAAGCAGCCGATTCGCCGGTTTTCTCCTTTATTTAAAAGAGCAAAAAAGAGTCTCGGAAAACACCATCCAATCCTATTTGCGGGATGTGGCCGCGCTGGACAGTTTTTTGGGCTTTCAAGGCGATTGGGGCTATCGGCAAGCGGACTTGCCGGCGATCAGGCGGTATCTGGACGCTCTTCGGGAGCAGGGGCTTTCGCCCTCCACCGTTCTGCGCCGCCGGGCCTCTTTGGGCTGTTATTATGAGTATCTGATTCGCCTGGGCGTTCTTTCGGAAAACCTGCCTCGGCGGGCGCCCGTCCAGCCCCGGCAGGCTAAAATGCCGGCGGTTCTGACTCTCCAGCAAGTAGACAAGCTGCTCTGCGCGCCGGCGGGGGATTCCTTTAAAAGCAGGCGGGATCGGGCCATGCTGGAGCTCTTATATGCCTGCGGCCTGCGGGTTTCCGAGCTGCTGGAGCTGGATGTGCAGGACGTCAATGTGCAGTTGGAATTCCTCCATGTTCGAGGCTCGGCGCAGCGGGATCTGCCGCTGTATCCTTCCACCCTCCGTCCGCTGTTGGAGTATCTGGGCCCCTGCCGCCAAAGCGTCCTGCGTCTGGAGCGGGAACCCGCCCTGTTTCTCAACAGCGGCGGCCGTCGGATGAGCCGTCAGGGGTTTTGGAAAATACTCAAAGACTATGCCCGGCAGACGGGGCTAGAGCAGATCTCCCCTCAGCTGCTGCGCCATTCGCTGGCGGTGCATTTGCTGCAAAACGGCGCCGCTTTGGAGGAGGTTCAGGCTATGCTGGGCCATTCGGATATCGCTTCCACGCGGGTCTATGCTCGGCAGTTCCAGCAGACGCTGCGGGATAAATACCAGCGTATTCATCCTCGAGGGCAAAAATAGGGCCGGGAAACGAGGTTTTTATTGTGATCATCAGAAAAATGCAGAGCGCCGACAGGGATCAGGCGGCGGAAATCTGGCTGGAAGCCAACCTTCAAGCGCATGATTTCATCGATCCCTGCTATTGAAACAGTCATTGAGGCGAGGTCAAAACCCAGCTCGCCCAAGCAGCAGGGCTTGTTTGCCAGAAGGAGACCGGGCTGGCGGGCTTTATCGGCCTGCAGAACGGATTTATCGCCGGCCTTTTTGTCCGAGACTCCTTTCGAGG
>CAJUIK010000075.1:5988-8064 GCA_910585875.1 uncultured Eubacteriales bacterium
CAGAGCGAAAGAGGCCTGTGAGCGGCTGAGCCTGGACGTTTACCAGAAAAATCGGCGGGCCGTCGCCTTTTATCTGCGGGAGGGCTTTCAAATCCGGTGGGAAAGCAGGGATATCCACACTGGGGAAGACGAATATAGGATGGAATGGAACAGCCTCTCGGATTCAGAGCGGGCAAAAGGGAAGCAAAATCTATGAAAGAGCAAAACAATGGGCTTCAAGGCCCCTATGCCAGCCAATATCGATTGGTCCGCCGCCGGCTGACGCGTTGGGTTCGGCCAGGAGAGCAGAGGCGACAGGCGCTGGAGAGCATCCAGGCCATGCTGGCCCAGGCCCAGCAGGAAGAACTGCCGCCTTCCGCCATATATGGCGGCGATTTTGAGGATTTTTGCGCCGCGCTGCTGGCCGAACTGCCGGGGCGTTATACCGCCAAGCAGCGAGCGGCCCGGCTGACGGCGCAAATTGCCGCCGGCATCGCCGCAGCCGCCCTGATTCTGGCCCTGTGCGCTGGACTGTACCTGATTCGTATCGGTGCGCCGGAGGTCTGGAAGTGTGGTCTGGCGGCGTTGGCCCAAAGCCGCCAGGCGGAAAACGCGCCTGTTTCAGGGGAATTTTCTCTGGCTTTGGACTTGGCCCGGCCCCAGGAAAATCTGGGGCAGCCGCTGTATCGGGAAGGGGAAACCGGTATCACAGTGGCCGGCGTTTATCCGCAGCCAGACGGCAATGTTTTTGTATCCCTGCGCTGTCGGGGCGATTATAACCTCGAGGAAGGGCGGTTGGTTTCTTTTTCCGCCTTTTCTGGCGACCAGGCGGAGCCAGCCGATCTCCGGTTTTGGATAGAGCTGGGCGGGCAGACCTTCGAGGGCGGTTACGCCTTGCCCGGCGCCCTGGAAAAGGAGGGGTGTCAATGCGACTTGCTCCTGTTTTCGCCGGCTCAGCTGCCTCAAGCCGCCGGCTGGCGGGAAGGGGAGTCTCAAATCGCCCGAATCCATATAGAAGGTTTGAATCAAACCATCTGGCGCTGAATGAAAAAGCAGCCCCAGCGATATCGGCTGATATCGTCGGGGCTGCTAATTTTTATTTTTTCATTCCCTATCCGCCGCCTCGGGCTGGAGAGGCAAAGCGGTTTCCGCATCTTCTGGCGTCGCGTCGCCGGCTTCTTCCATTTCTCCCCGTTTTGTCCGGTCTGGCGGCGTCAGGTTGGCTAGTGGGCTGTTCAGCGCCGCTTGCTTCATATTTTCGTCGGTGACATGGGTATAAATCATGGTGGTGTTCAGGCTTTCATGTCCCAAAACTTCCTTCAGCGTCCGCACGTCCACGCCGTTTTGATACATCAAGGTGGCGGCGGTATGACGCAGCTTGTGTACGGAGTAATTTTTATCCCCCAGTCCGGCGTTTTCCAGCTGGCGGCCCACCATCCATTTGACTGTCTGCACGCTGATACGCCGCCCCAGCCGGCTGATGAAAAGGGCCGGCGCGGCTTCGGGCCTGGGCTTGATCCGGCGGGGCAAATAGGCCTGAATGGCCTGCTGGCAAGCCTGATTGAGATAAACCAGCCGCTCTTTGTTTCCTTTGCCCAATACCCGCAAAGTATCGCCTCGGACGTCGCTGAGATTGATTCCCACCAACTCGGAAACCCGCAGACCGCAGTTGAGAAAGAGGGTGATGATGCAGAAATCCCGCTCTGGGTATTCGCTGTCCACGTTTTGCAGCAGATCCACACTTTCCTCCATGGAGAGATGCCGGGGCAGGGATTTTTTATTTTTGGGAGATTCCAGGGTCTGCACAGGATTATGGTCTAATTTATGTACCTTTTCGGTCAAATACCGATAAAAAGACCGCAGCGCCGCCACTTTTCGGGCCCGGGCGCTGGAACCGTTGCCATAAGGGGTGGCCGGGCTTTTGTGATAAGTGGGCAGGTCGCTCTGAGCAAAGCCCAAAAAATCATAGAGGTCGGTCAGCGTCACGCTGCCGATCAGCGCCAAGTCCACGCCGGCGATGGAGATTTCCTCAAAAGGGACGTCCGGCGTCAGGCCCCGTTTTTGCAGCAAAAATCGGAAAAACGTCCGCAGATCCAG
>CAJUIK010000076.1 GCA_910585875.1 uncultured Eubacteriales bacterium
CCCAAAGCAGCGAGGTATCCAGGCCGGCGGAAGCCTCGGCATAAGAATCGACCAGCTGCTGGGAAAAAGGCGCCAACTCCATCACGCCGGTAGTGGCCAAGTTGCCCATGGCGCCGGCCGCCAGCAGACAGCCCGCCAGCCGCCCCAGCTTGACAGGAGGGCGAGGATCGGTCTTCTGCCGCCGGCGGGCGGATAAGGCCCCGAGGACCAGCAGCGTCAGCCCTTGGCTGACGCACAGGATCAGGGTGCTGTACCGGCCCATAAACGCGTCGTAAAAGGCGTCTGCGTCTCCGCCGGGGTTGGCCGCTTCAAAAGCGCTCATGCCCAAAACCGCGGCCCCCAAGGTGCAGACATACTGAATCGCCAAAAACAGCAGCACATACCCTAGGGCTTGGCGAAGGCTTCTCAGAATTTTCAATCTTCTCTCCCCTTTGCAGGCCGCCTTTTATGATGAAGCGGATTTCCGGGGGAAATTCCCCGGAAATCCGCTTGCGCCGCAGGACGGCTTTTATTTCGTTCGCTTAATCAAACAGCGGATACTTCTCGCACAGCTTGGTCACTTCGCTGCGGATATAATCGGCCTTGGTTTCAAATTCCACCGCAGTCAGCTTGATCAGCTCGGCTATCTTGGGCATATCCTCTTCTTTGAAGCCCCGGGTGGTAACGGCGGGGGTGCCCACCCGAATGCCGCTGGTGACGAAGGGGCTCTCCGGATCGTTGGCAATGGAATTCTTGTTGGCGGTGATATACACCTCGTCCAGCCGCTTCTGCATCTCTTTGCCCGTCACATGGAAATTGCGCAGATCCACCAGCATCAGGTGGTTGTCCGTGCCGCCGCTGACCAGGTCGAATCCCTCCTTGACCAGGGCGTCGGCCAGAGCCTTGGCGTTGGCCACAACCTGTTGCTGATACGCCTTGAACTCCGGCTTCATGGCCTCGCCCAAGCAAACGGCCTTGGCGGCGATAATATGCTCCAGAGGGCCGCCCTGGGTGCCGGGGAACACGGCTTTATCGATCTGCTTGGCCAGATCGGCCTTGCAGAGGATCATGCCGCCTCTGGGGCCGCGCAGGGTTTTATGGGTGGTGGTGGAGACCACGTCCGCATAGGGCACGGGGCTCATATGCAGGCCGGCGGCCACCAGGCCGGCGATGTGGGCCATATCCACAAACAGATAAGCGCCCACTTCCTTGGCGATGTCGGCAAACAGGTCGAAGCGGATCTCCCGGGGATAGGCGGAAGCGCCGGCGATGATCATCTTGGGCTTGTGCTCCCGAGCCAAAGCCCGGACCTCGTCGTAATCAATGGTTTCGGTCTCCGCGTTCAGGTTATAGGGAACCACATTGTAGTAATTGCCGGAGATATTCACCGGGCTGCCGTGAGTCAGGTGTCCGCCGTTGTTCAGGTTCATGCCCAACACGGTGTCGCCGGGCTTGACCAAAGCGTAATAGACGGCGATGTTGGCGGAGGCGCCGCTGTGGGGCTGGACGTTGGCATGGTCCGCGCCGAAGAGCTTGCAGGCCCGGTCCCGGGCGATGTCCTCCACAACGTCCACGCACTCGCAGCCGCCGTAATACCGCTTGCGGGGGTAGCCCTCGGCGTATTTGTTGGTCAGCACAGTGCCCATAGCGGCCATCACCGCCGGGCTGACGATGTTTTCCGAGGCGATCAGCTCGATATTGCGGCGCTGGCGGTTGTATTCCTGCTCAATAGCCGCGCCTACCTCTGGGTCCAGCTGCTTTACCAGGTCCATATTTTCTCGATACATGGCTTTGTTCCCTCCATTTGATTTTTTGCCGGGGTTGGTTTCTATCTTTATTATATACTCGAATTGCTTTCATTTCAACGGTTTGATATAATGGTTTTGTCTTTCCGCGAAAAATATGCGGACAACCCCGGCTCCGCCGCCGGCAGCCAGGATCGCCGCCGTCTTCAAAAGAACTGTTTGGATTGTTTTTCGGCGCGCCGACCGGCACTACAAAAATAGAAAAATGGACGGTGAACAATTTTGCGCAAAAAAGAACTGGCCGCCGCCGTCGTGCAGCGGCTGAAGGAGCGGTATCCAGCCTCCTGCTCCCTGATAGCCTGCAAGGATTACGAGCTGTTATTCGCTACTCGCCTTTCCGCCCAGTGTACCGACGCCCGGGTGAATATCGTCACGAAAGAGCTGTTCAGCCGTTGGCCTTCTCTGGAAGCCCTGGCTCAGGCGGACCTGGAAGAGCTGGAAAACGTAGTCAAGCCCTGCGGCCTCTACCGCGTCAAGGCCCGGGACATCCATCAATGCGCCCAGGTCCTGCTGGAGCGGCACGAGGGCAAAGTGCCCGATACCATGGAACAGCTGCTGGCTCTGCCCGGCGTAGGCCGCAAAACCGCCAACCTGATATTGGGCGATCTATTCGGCAAGCCCGCCGTTGTGGCGGACACCCATTGCATCCGCATTTCAGGCCGCCTGGGGCTGACGGACCATGCCGACCCGGTAAAAGTGGAGATGGACCTGAAAAAAATCATCGAACCGGCGGACCAAAACGACACCTGCCATCGGTTCGTCCATTTCGGCCGGGATATCTGCGCCGCCCGCTCCCCCAAATGCAACGCCTGCTTCATGACAGACCTGTGCCCCGGCCTCTCTCCCGCCAAAAGCAAAAAGAAAACCGCCAAAGCATAGAACGGCGCCGCTTGCCTGGGAGAACTGGCCCCGCCGCCGAAGCCGCGGCAAGAGAGCCGCCTGGAAATTCAGTTTTATAAATGAGGGTTCGAGCAGATAGGAGGCCCGGTTATGGGTTTATTTTTGAATGTGCCTTACGCAGAGAAGGACGAGGCAAAAGCGCTGGGAGCCAAATGGAATCCCAAGGTGAAAAAATGGTATGCCGACGTTCCCCGAACGGACTACGTCAAATTCGCGAAATGGATTTTGCGCGATACAGACGACGCCGTCATCGCCATGGACTATATTTTTATCGTCGAAGGGCAAAGACCTTGCTGGAAATGCGGCAAATCCACGAGGGTCGTCGGCCTGGGCGTCGGCGAACACGTCCATATTTTCGACGTCGGAGACGGGCCGCAATATGAAATTGTCGAGGACGACGCAGACGAAGAGCTGCACCTTGCTTGGACAGACTGTGAAGAAGATATTCCGCCCAAAGTGCGGCGCTATCTGAAGGAACAGTATTCTGTGAAAGCGGGATACTCCAAAACCATCAACCGAACGTGTTTTGCCAATCATTGCGACTGCTGCGGCGCTTTACAGGGAAATTACTTTATATTTGACGAGGTAGACAGCCCGCTGACTTTGATGGTTGAGGGCGACGAGCTGGTCGAGCAGGCCGGAAAGCTGAATGTTTTGACGATACCCATCGAAGACGATTTGCAGCTTGACTGGGAGGTTGGGTTCGGCTCCAACGATTATGCGTATTTCGCCTATGGGCAGTGCAAAGAGCTTGTGTTGTCCAGCGACCCAAAGAACGATTCTATCTCCTATGAAGAGCTTTATGGCCAATAGACAAAAAGAACGAATGGCAAAGCAGACGCCTGGCTATAGTAAGCCGGGCGTCTGCTTTTTCCATTTTATCAAAGCATTTTGCTGGTTCTCAGAGATCCAGCCGTAGCAGCTGGCGGCGTTGTTCCACTGCAAAGCCCATGCGGCGATACAGGCCCAAGGCGGGCTTATTCCAGTCCAACGCTTCCAGTCGGGGCTCCTCTCCCCGTTCCAACAGACGGTTGACGCCATAGGCTGTCAGGGCCTTGCCATAGCCCCGGCCCCGGAACGCCTGGTCCACTGCCAGTAAATCCAAAAAGCCGCCTCCGGCAAAGCCTGCCGCGGCCAGTCGGCCCTGATCTTTCAGCAAAAAGATATCCCTCCGGTTGCGGGCAAGCCACAGCCTGTCTTCGACAGACGGCGTCAAGGCATAGGGCGTTACGTCGTTCTCCCGCCGCAGCTGGTAAAAAGCCCGGCTTTGCAGCCGCTGGAAGGGCCGGTAATAGCCGTCGTCATAGGGGAAAAAGGGCGCCTCCGGCTCTGGCAAGGCCGGCCCTCGGTAAACCATGCGGCTGACGGTAAACCAAGGCCGGAAGCCGGCCCGCTCCGGGCCGGGGTTCCCCTGCTCCCGCCAGGGCAGATCCAGGGTCAGCAGCTTCCGCCCCCTTTCCTTCTCCTGCCGGATCAGAGCCTCCAGCAACTCCTTCTGTTCCCAGAACCCCAGCCGACCCAGCTCCAGCAGAAGGCCGGCTCGGCCGCCACGAGAAGCCGGGCAGAGGGCCCAGCCCGCCGGCCTGCCGCCCAACCAGGCGGCGAAGCCCCGAACCCCGCCGCCCTCCTTCGGCACCGGCAAACCCGCCCGGGCCATAGACCGGGCCTGCTCCTCGTCCCAGCGGGCTAGCCTCAACCTTGCGCTTCCTGTTTGCATGTTGCTTCCTCCCCCGGCCGCAGCCTGTTAAAATAATTCCGTCACAATTTTCAGCATCAGCAGGACGATAACGGCCATAATCAGCGGCTTGATAAATTTGGAGCCGTTTTTGATAGCCAAATGGGCGCCCAAGTAATTGCCCGCGATCGTGCAGCAAGCGGCAGGAATACCCAGCCAGAAAATCACCTTCCCCCCCAGCAGATAGGCTATGGCAGAGGCGATATTGGAGGCCAGGTTGGTGACTTTGGCGTTGCCTGAAGAAGTCACCAGGGGCAGGCCCAAAACCACGCAGAACAGAATCATTAGGAACGTGCCGGTGCCCGGGCCGAAAAAGCCGTCGTAGGCGCCCAGGGCCAGGCCGATGACAAAAGCTTTGAGATAAAGGGCTTTGACCTTGGCGTGAAAATCCTCGTTTTCCCCAAATTTGCGGTTGAACAAGATAAAACCCCCGGCTACAGGCAGAATGACCATCAGGCAATAGCGCAACACCCGGTCTTCCATCACCATGGCCAGCTGCGACCCCGCCCAGGCGCCGATCAGCGCCCCGGCGGCGCTGGCCGCGCCGGTGGGCAGATGGATGTTGCCGCTCTTAAAGTATTTGAAGGAGGACACGCAGGTTCCCAGCGCGGCGGAAAATTTGTTTGTGCCGTAGGCGTTGATCATGGGCAGCCCGGCGAACACATAGGCGGGGATGGAAATCAGACCGCCGCCTCCAGCCACCGAATCCACGAAACCGGACAAAAACACCATAGGGCAAACAATCAGCAATGTACGCAGATTAAAATCCATAACCACTTTTTATCGCCTCAAACATGAAAAACACTGTTGAGGGTTCCTTTCCGTTTGATAGATTGCCAAAACAAAGGCCCGCCGCCATTTTATATTGGGGGACCTTATGGCCTACTCTTCTTTGTCTTGAATCACTTCTCCCGCCGCCTGCCGCTGGGTTTGCCGGGAATCCAGGCGGCTCTCCAGCATCTCCGCCAAATCCGGCGAGGGACGGAAAAGCAGATAAACCGGCCGGCCTTCGTCCAGATATTCCAACAGACAGAGGCCATAGCCGCCGGTTAAGGGCAAATAGCACAGCCTCTTTTTGGCCAGCAGCTTCTTCCAGGGACGATAAGGCCGGATCAGGCGGCATTGCCCTGGCTTGATCCGCGTCTCCCAAGCTCGGACAGGACGGCCCAAGGCCCGGAGCCGCACAAAAAAATCGTCTTCCACCAGCCGGTATTCAAAGGACAGAAAAGACAGGGCCAGCAAAGCCAGAGCCGCCAGGCAAAAAAGCAGGCCGGGCGCCAGATAGGCCAGCGGCCCGGCCCAAGGGGCGCCCCAAATCGCCTCGTAAACGCTGGCGGTCAACAAAAACAGGCCTGCCAAAATAGTCAGCGGCAAAGCCTTGCGCCGAAACCCCCAGAGCGTCTGTTTGTACATTGGCCTATTCCACCCTTTCCAGCCGGCAAGTCAGCTTGCCCCCGTCGATTTCCACAGCCAGATACGTTCTCTCCCGGCCGATACTGCCCGGGTTGTACAGGGCCACAGGCCCTTGCTCCCGCAGCAGCGGGCGATGGGTATGGCCAAAAAAGGCCGCCTTGGCGCCGGCCTGCTCCGCCGCCCGCTCTATCTCCCCAAAGCCCTGCTTGACGCCGAAGCGATGGCCATGGGCAAGGAATAGGGGGAAACCCGCCGGCGAGGGCTGGCGGGCAAGAGGCTCCTGGCAGGCCAGATCGCAATTTCCCGCCACAGCCAGCACAGGCAGGCCGAAAACCTGCCCCGCGCGCAAAGCCTCCCGTACGCCGTCCCCGAGAAAAATCAGCCCGTCGGGCCGCTCTTTTTCCAACATCAGGCACAAAACGTCAAAATCCCCGTGGGAATCCGAAGCCGCGCAAAATTTCATGATCTTATCCCCCTTTTCTTCTAAGCTTGCAATTTCCCCAGCAAAAGCAAACCCGTTATTCCACAGGCGGGCACCCCAGCTCGCACCAGGCCGGGCGGAATCCGCTCTGGATGGCGTTGCGCGCCGAACCGACGTTGGACCAGGCGGCGCAGTAAAAGGGAACCTTCCCCCGCTCCAGGATTTCGCAGGCCAGCCGGCTGGTGAGAGCGGCCGCGATTCCCTGCCTCCGGTATTGGGGCAGCACGTCGACGCCGATTTGCCACATGGCGTCGCAGTCTGCCGAGCAACCCGCCAGCCCAGCCAGCCGGCGGCCGTCGTAAGCGGCCGCCGCCAGCATATCGGTTTCCGGGCGCTGGAAGCACAAGGCGTTGCCCCATTGGGGCAAATAGAGCCCGGCCAGCTCCGCCGGAGTCAGAATGCGAACCTCCAGAGAGCAGGCCCGAGGCCGAACCGCTTCCACATCCGGCAGAAAATACTCCGCCATATAACGGGAGCGCAGGCCATGCGGCGCCAGCAGCCTGTCCAGCTCATGGAGGGCGGGAGTCTCAAAACACGCCTCCGGCCGGCGGCCGGCCAAATATCCGCCCACAACCCTCTCCAGCCCGGGCCGGACAGAGGCCGTCACATTGCTCCCGTAACTGACGAAAGCGCAGCCGAAGGGCAGCTTCAAATATTTCCGGGCTCCTGGCCGGGAAACGGACGGGACGATCACATTTTCCCTGGCCTGCAAATCCTCCGGGCGACAGTTCAGGTCCAAAGCGGATTGAGCCAGGGCAATCTCCCAAATTTCTCTATTGGTCATGCGTTAAACCAAGCCGTAAAACAGAGCGCCGACGACGCCGCAGGCCAACATGACATAGATGGGGTTGGGCTTCCATTTGCGCAGGGCAAACAGGGCCGCGGCGAATAGGCCAACGGCGAACCAATCCACCATATCCACGCTGAAGCTGGTTTTGCTGCCCCACAGAGCGTTGGCCATCAAGCCGTAGCCAGAGGCGGCGATCAAAGCCACCACGCCGGGGCGCAGGCCCTTGACCACGCCCTGCACCATCCGCAGGTTCCGATATTTGAAGAAGAAATAGGACAAAAGCAGCACAATGACCAAAGAAGGCAGAATGCAGCCGAAGGTGGCCACCACCGTGCCCACAGGCCCTCCCATGCGGATGCCCACAAAGGAGGCGGAATTGATAGCGATGGGGCCCGGCGTCATCTGGGAGATGGTGATGATATCGGTAAATTCTTGGGCAGTCAGCCATTGGTTGGCCCGCACCACCTGCTCCTCGATCAGCGGCAGGGCCGCATAACCGCCGCCAAAGCTAAACGCGCCCACTTGAATAAAGGCCCACAGCAGCTGTAACAGAATCATGCGGATTTCCCTCCCTTCGCCTTTTTATCCTGCAAAATCACATTGACGGCTCCGATGGCGCCGCAGGCCAACACGACCCAGGCCACGTTGACGCCCGTGAACAGCGCCGCTATCAGCGCCAGGATCATGACGACGATGTGCAGCATATTTTTGGATTTCACGACGCCTTTGGCCATGGTATACACCACGTCCACAATCACCGCCGCCACGCCGACGCCCATTCCCTTCAGCACCAGGGAGACAATTCTGTTGTCCCGGAAGGCGGTATAGAACTGGGAGATGGCCGCCAGAATGACCATGGGAGGCAGCACGGTGCCAAACGTCGTCACCAGCGCGCCGAAGACGCCGGCCAGCCGATAGCCGATG
>CAJUIK010000077.1:0-245 GCA_910585875.1 uncultured Eubacteriales bacterium
ATCCAGCAGGATATCGGTCATCTTGGTCTCCCCGGCCTTTTTTTCTCCGAATTTGGCCTCCGCCCGCTCGAAGAGCAGGCCCCGGACGCCGCTGGGAAACCGGACTTTTTTGCCCGAAAGCCGGGCGGGCCGATGTCCGCCTACGTTGGTCACGCCCAGAAAACCATCCTTCTCAAAGCGCGTTACCATAAAGCCGATTACGTCCATATGGGCGGCCAGCATCAGCTTTTTGCCCGGCCCCTTTT
>CAJUIK010000077.1:255-7971 GCA_910585875.1 uncultured Eubacteriales bacterium
TCACATTGCCCATAGGGTCGATCTTGATTTTATCGCAATAGGGCTCCGCCAGCCGGCGGATTACCTCCGCCTCTGGCGCCTCGTAGCCCGAGGGCGAGGCGGCGGCCAGCAGCGACCGGAATGTTTCCAGAAAATTCATTATCCTTCCCCTCCCTTACAAAGCGGCCTGCAAAGCCCGAGCCAGCAGCCGGGCGCAGTCTTCCGCGTCTTTCAGGCTGATCATTTCATGCTGCGAGTGGATATAGCGGCAGGGAATGCTGACGCAGCCGGCCAGCACGCCGGCCCGGGTCTGCTGCATCGCCGCGCTGTCCGTGCCTCCCGCCGTCAGCACCTCGTCCTGATAGGCCAGGCCCGCTTCCTCCGCCGCCCGCCGCAGATGTTGGACGGCCTGGGGGTTGCACAGCAGCGACGTATCCTTGATTTTAATCGCCGGCCCGCCGCCCAGCTTGACTTCCATTTTCACCGTCTCCCCGGCGGTGTCGCCGGTACGGGTCACGTCCATGCAAAAGCCGTATTCCGGGTCGACTCCATAAGCCGCCGTCCGGGCGCCCCGCAGGCCGGTTTCCTCCTGAACAGTGAAGACGAAATACAGATCGTTTTCGCTTTGCTCCATCTGGCTCATGGCGCTGAGCTGAGCGGCGCAGGCGATGAGATCGTCGCAGTAGGGGGAGGCGATTCGGTCGCCCAGCTTCAGCGGCTCGCCCTCATAGACGGCCACGTCGCCGATGGAAACCATCCGCTCCGCCTCTTCCCGGCTCCGGGCGCCGACGTCCAGATACAGATCCCCGATTTTGATTTCGCCCAGCTTTTTGTCCGCCGCCTTGTCTTCCAGGAAGACCACGCCCCGGCAGCCGTTTTCCAGCTTCATCCGAGCAGTCGCCAGGCGGTAAGGGGCGAACCCCCCCAGGGTGTTGAAGCGCAGAAAGCCCTTTTCGTCGATATGCGTGATCATCAAGCCGATGGTATCCATATGGGCGGCGGTCATCACCCGCTTCCCAGGGCCTTTTTTATGGCAGATCACGTTGCCCATGACATCTATGCGCGTTTCGTCGCAATAAGGCGCCGCCAGCTGGGCGATCAGCTGGGCGCAGGGGCGCTCAAAGCCCGAAGGCCGGGCCGCAGCCTGGAGTTTTACAAAGGTTTCGTAAATATCAATCATCTTGCTCCGCCTCCTTGATAACCAGCCGGGCCATTTTCAAAACTTCCTCGGCGTCGGGCCAATAGAGGACGTTGGACGCCGAATGGATATACCGCACGGGGGCCGCCAGCCCAAAGACTTGGGAGCCTTCTCCCGCCAGGTGCATGGCGCCGGCGTCGGTACTGCCGTTCATGCTGGCCCGATATTGCCAGCGGATCCCCTGTTCGTCCGCCAGGCCCGTCAGGCGGCGGACAAAATCCCGGTCGTAAACCGAGCCGCGGTCCGCCAGGGAAACCACGGCGCCCTTGCCCTGCCGGCAGGAAACCTCGTGCTCCGCAACGCCGGGCACGTCCCCGGCGGTGGTGCCCTCCACCACCAAGCCCCATCGGGGTTTGATAAAAGACGCCGCCGCCTTAGCGCCCCGGCTGCCGATTTCCTCGCCTACGGCGAAAACGAACCAGGTGTCCCGGTCCACTCCTTCTTCCATCAGCTTGATCATCACGGCGCAGCCGATTCGGTCGTCGATGGCTTTGGATTTGACGCGCTGGTCGCCGAATTCCACCCAGCGGCTGTCAAAGGTGGCGAAATCCCCCGCCCGAGCGAATTGCTCCGCTTCTTTTTTGGAAGAAGCGCCGATATCGATGTACAGAGTGTCCAGCCCCGGCGCCTGTTTGCGCTCCTCCGGGGTGGTCAGATGGATGGCCTTCAGCGAAATGACGCCTTTCGCCTTTTTGGGCCCCACTTCCATCCGGCGGCCCACCAGCACCCGGGGGTCGACGCCGCCGGCGGCGGCCAGCTTGAACATTCCGTCCTCGGTGACGCGGGTGATCAAAAAGCCCACCTCGTCCATATGGGCGCAGACCATCATCGGCGCTTTCCGGGGCGCTTTGCCCTTTTTCAGCGCCAGCAGGTTGCCCAGAGGATCCACAATCATCTGATCCGCATAGGGCCGGATATGTTCCTGGATACGCTGGCGGATCTCGTCCTCATAGCCGGGCGCGCCGCTCATGGCGCACAGCTCTTTCAGCAGTTCTTTCATGTTCCCGCCTCCCCTTTACAGAGTGCCGTCAAAGGACCGGACGAATTCGCACAAAAGCCGGCCCACTTGACGCATATCCGATTGTTTGAGCACTTCCACCGGGGAGTGCATATATTTCAGCGGCAGAGAAACCACCGCCGTGCATACGCCGCCCTCTTCCGTCTGGATAGCCCAGGCGTTGGTGCCGCTGTGGGCGGGGACGGCTTCTGTCTGATAGGGAATCTCCTTGGCTCGGGCGATTTCCGTCAGCCGCCGGGCGAAACGGGGGACGCTGTTGGAGCCGAAGGCGATAACCGGGCCTCCGCCCAGGTCGCTCACCCGGTCGCCGGGCTTGCTGTCCGCCGTCTTGGCGTGGCAGACGTCGATGGCAATGGCGTAATCCGGCCGGTCGGCAAAAGCCCGGGCCCGGGCGCCGTGACCTCCCACTTCTTCCTTCGTGCTGCCCAGGATAATCAGGTCCACGTCCAGCTCCTGACCCTGCAGAGCTTCCAGCGCCAGCAGGATGCAGACGAAGCAGGCCCGGTCGTCCATGGATTTGCCGCAGAGCAAATCGTTTTGCAGGGCGAAAGCCTCCTCAGAGAAGGCGGCGTAATCGCCGATCCGCACCAGCTCTTTGGCCTGTTTGCCGTCCAGGCCCAGATCCAGGGCCATCTCGTCGATGGGCACGGACTTTTTATTGTCCCCTGGGTTTTGGATGTGGGGCGGCAGGCAGCAGACCACCGCCGGCGCCGGCCCCTCTTTGGTCAGCACCGTCAGCTCGCTGCCCAGCAGCATCCGCTGATCTACGCCCATGCCGATAAACCGGCAGAACCCCTCTTCTGTAATCTGGGTAATCATAAAACCGATCTGGTCCAGGTGGGCGTCCAGCATCAGCTTTTTGGCGCCCGGCTTGCCGCAGCTGCGGTAGCCGATCACATTGCCCAACTTGTCGATCTCCACCTTGTCCACATAAGGTTTCAGCAGCTCCGCCGCCACGGCGGAAACGCCGAATTCATCGCCCGACACGCCGTAAACGTCCGTCAGGCTTCGGATGGTTTCCAACAGTTCCAATTGGGTTGACACCTCGTCTTTCTTTTCAGCATGAGAATGATCGAATCGGCTAAACGCCTTTGGAAAGAAACGCTTCCAGCCGTTTCGACCGTTCTTCTCTCGTCATATCTGAATTGCATTTGCTCATCAGGCTTTTATCACGCTCCGCCAAACGGAGATTGCTCTAAAATCCTATAGTCTCTGCACCATTTCTTTGTAAGCCCGTCCCTTCGCCATAAAATTGGGATAGGCGTCAAAGGAGGCGCAGGCCGGCGACAGGGTCACAATATCCCCGGGCCGAGCCCGCCGGCGGGCCAGGGCCACCGCCTGCTCCAGCGTCTCGCACTCTTGGATTTCAATGCCGCAGCCCGGATATTCCGGGGCGCTTTCCACTGCCTGCCGCAGCTTGGCCGCCGTGGCGCCGTTGAGAATCAGTAGCTTTACGTGTCGGCAAGCCTCCCGGCCGTATTCCTCAAAGGGGATTTTTTTGTCATATCCGCCGGCAATCACAATCAGCTTTTGGTCAAAGGCATGGAAACCGGCGATAGCCCGGGCCGGGCTGGTGGCGATGGCGTCGTTGTAGTAGTCCACCCCGTCCAGCCGGCGCGCCAGCTCGATGCGGTGTTCCACCCCGGCGAATTCCCCGGCTGTTTGCCGGACGGTTTCCGGCCGGACATAGCGGCTGACTGCGCACAGGGCCGCCATATAATTTTCCACATTGTGCATCCCAGGAATCCGAATTTCTCCGATTTCCATCACCCGCTCAGCCCGGCCGTTCCGGCTCAGGTAAACGACGCCGTCCCGGCAAAAGGCGCCGTTTTCCGGCTGGCTCCGGCGGGAAAAGGCCATGACTTCCCCCTTCGCCCGGCCTGCCATGGCGGCGGACAAAGGGTTGTCTGCGTTGACGACCAGCAAATCGCCGGCTTTCTGACGCAGCCAGATATTTTCCTTGGACGCCACATATTCCTCCATGGATTTGTGGACGTCCAAGTGGTTGGGAGTCACGTTGGTCACCACAGCGATATGGGGCGAGCGCTCCATCGTCATCAGCTGGAAGGAGGACAGCTCCACTACGCACAGATCCTCCGGCCCCATCTTCCCCGCCTCTGCCAGCAGGGGCTGGCCGATATTGCCCCCGATCCAGACCTTGCGCCCCTCTTTTTTCAGCATTTCCGCAATCAAAGTGGTGGTGGTGGTCTTGCCGTCCGAACCGGTGACGGCGATAATCGGGCAGGGACATACCGCAAAAAAGACTTCCATCTCCGAAGTGATTCGTCCGCCCCTGGCTTGGGCCGCCTCCAATCCCGGCCCGTCGGGCCGGACGCCCGGGGAGCGGAAAATCACTTCCCCCTCCAGCCCTTCCATATAATCCGGCCCCAGCTTGGTTTGGACCCCCAGGCCCGCCAGCCAGCGGCAGGTTTCTTCTCCCAGCTGCTCCGCGGTCTTTTTATCGCAGGCCGTCGTTCGGGCCCCGGCCCGAGCCAGCAGCTCAATCAGCGGTTTGTTGGATACGCCGATGCCGATCACATCCGCCTGGCGCCCCTTCATCTCCGCCAAAAAACGCTCCATTTCCGTTTGTTCCGTCATTGCGTCGCCCCTTCCGGCGGGCTCGCCCGCCTTTCTTTTGTCGCTTTCCCTATTGTACCGGATAAACCGCCCCTGGTCAAGACTGGGCGCCCCGGAAGAACGGGCCAAACGCGCGCCTGGTCAAGACTGGGCGCCCTGTATTTTTCCAGGGCGTTGACAACGCCCCGCACCGCCGTGTATAATGAAGTCCCGAGTAAGCTGAGCAGCCGCGTGCGCAGCGCCGAAAGGCCGCGTATGAGGAAAGTCCGGGCTTCGCAGGGCAGGATAGCGGATAACGTCCGCCGAGGGCGACCTTAGGACAAGTGCAACAGAGAGATACCGCCGCGCTCGCGCGGTAAGGGTGGAAAGGCGGGGTAAGAGCCCACCGGTCCCCCTGGCGACAGGGGGATCCTGTAAACTCTATCCGAAGCAACGCCGGCAGGGGGCGGCGCCCTTTGGGCGCAGGGCTTGCCCGGCCCGTCCCCGGGAGGCGGCTCGAGGCGCGCGGCGACGCGCGTCCCAGATAGATGGCTGCATAAACAGAACCCGGCTTATAGGCTTATCTCGGCAAACAGCCGACCGACAGGTCGGCTGTTTTGTCGTCCCCATAATGGTTTAACGTTTCTTTTCCCTGGCCATCATCCAGTTCAGCTCCTTGTTTAACTGGGTTAAATGGCCTGTCAACGCAAAAAGCCCGTCTGTAAAAGCGTCCGCAGAAAGCCCCTCTGCCCCCATAGCGGCGCACAGCGCCTGAAGCAGGTTGATCTCATTGGACAGTCGACCCGCCAAATCATCCATTTCTAAAATCCATCTCCTTGCTCTTTTTTCTTCGCTTGTCATCGTCCAATACCTCCTCTTCTCTGCAATTCTTGCGGACAGCGTCTTTTCCTGTCACGATTGTGTATTTTCATTATATTGTATTTTCAAAATAACGTCAAGATTGGAGGGGAGGTCCTTGTTCCACAAAAGGCTGCATCGGCTTCGGCTGGAAAAAGGCTTCACCGCCCAACAAATGGCCGACGCGCTGCAAACCGGCGTACGAAATACCGCAAATATGAAATCGGCCACGCCCGCCCTACCTTAGAGGCCCTGGTCACCATTGCAGAACTATTGGATGTCTCCACAGACTATCTGCTCTGTCGCGACGCTTTTTTGCAAAAGCATGGGTTCCTCATCATTCCTGAGAGAAAATAACAGATTTGGCCTTCTCCAAAAAAATTCGTATTTTTTCATAAAAGGTGTTGACATTCGCGCAAAAGCGGGTATAATAGATAATGCGCTTGGGGTTAACGCCTCAAACAAAATAGCGGGATTGTGTAAGGGTAGCACGACAGACTCTGACTCTGTTTGTGAGGGTTCGAATCCTTCTCCCGCTGCCAAACAAAAAGCCCTGGAAGTTTTGTAGTAAAACTTCCAGGGCTTTTTTTGCGCTCTCTCTGGGCCCATCAGGCTGTTTTCCGCCCTATTTTGGCCTGGTTTTTGTGTCTGAAGCTGTAGATTTGTTGCGTCCCTTTCTCTCGCTTTGGCGCTGATCTCCAGGATCTCAGACCTGGTTTCTCTGCGCCGGAGACAGGCCCGGCGCGGCTCGTTCGATAGCGGCCTTGCGTTTTTTCATTTTGGAGAGGGGTATGGGTTGCCCGTCCTTTCCTTTGTCGCTCTCCATTCTCCTCTGCGCCTCGTAGGCGGCCAAAAAAGTTTCCGGGCTGACGCCCCTCTCAAGCCTTGTCCTGCGCGCTGGTCCCATATTCCGATAGTTTCAGCGCCGCCCGGCCATCTGGCCCATTTTTTCAATCCCCAGAGGGGCAGAAAACAGAGGCCCCACCCAGTTATCGTGGACAAAATAATGGATAATATGTCGTTTTGTGTCTTTTATGGTCGGGATTTTGCAGCTTGATTTATCATGGAATCATCTTTTGATGAAAGGTGATTTTCTATGGTAAAAACAGAAGCTGTCATTCGTTCCATCCTGGGTGCCGTGCGGGCGGATATCCGCCCTTTGGCCTGCGCTGTGGACATCGCCGCAGACCTGATGTTTACCCAGCATATCTGCATGGACGACATTCGCATCGGCCAGGTCTATCAAGAGGCTGCCGGCCGCATCCCAAACAGAAAAGGGAAACCCTCCTCCCCTGGGGCCGTCTCCCGGCGGACTCAACGTTTGGCCAACCAGTGCTGGGACGCCCTCGTGGCCAGAGATTTGGTATCAGAATACCTGGGCTCTTCTTTACAGGATATCCGATCTCCCAGAGACGTCATTCTTTACCTGGCCTTCTATGTCCGCTTGGGCACTCCCTTTTTCATCGCCGTCCAGCAACAGCCTGCTTTGCTCTTTTAAGGCGCCGTCCCAAACCCCTTACAAACGCAACGAAACCCCAGAATCAACATGATTCCGGGGTTTTTCTTTTGAGCAAACGTCAAATAGGGCGGACAAGAGATTGATTTGCTATAGCCTCGGCGGAGAGAGCGAAACTCCCGTCTTTTTCAAGCGTCTTTCTCCAAGCATAAGGCCCCGGCAGCTTGGCCCAATCTTATAGACAAGGAAATTTGTTTTGAATATGTAAAGGTGATTGCCTTTACAGTTATTTACTTTCAGAGAATTTTATACTAATATCTGCACCCCTATCTCCCCTCCTTCGCCCTTGTGGGCAAGTCGAAAATATCCTGATAAGCGTCCTTGCCGGTGCCATTGCCGCCCAGGGCGGCGTAGGGCTGGTAGAGGTACTCCACATTCTTCTTGTCCTCTAGGCTGCACCAGCCTTGGGCCATATAGTGCTTGTGTGCCTGCCACAATCTGTCGTGGAGCACCGCCTTGACTCCCGCCTTCAGGGCCTCGCTGTCCTTGCGCTGGGCGGTCAGGCGCTTTGCCGCCCAGCGCCACAGGGCCGCCATGGCCGCCGCCAGCAGGCCGCAGGCCCACTGCATCCAATAAGCCGCGATCGCGTCC
>CAJUIK010000078.1 GCA_910585875.1 uncultured Eubacteriales bacterium
ATGTTTGACGGTACTTATCAAAATGGACGCAACTCCAATCTCCAAGGCAGCCCCAACTCCCAAGCGGCGCAAGCCCCGATGGGCGGTTTGCAAATGGGGCCGGAAATCCCTATGGAAGAGGTGCTGGACCCCCAGAGCAACGAAGACGTTGTGCGGGGTTCCCTCCAGCAGGATCTGGCCAACAACTTAGGATATTATGTGGAAATTGATTTTCTCATCGGCGCCTCCAACATCGTCACCCAACGGGGCATCCTTTATTCCGTCGGCGTCAATTATGTGACGCTGTATCACGACACAGAAGATCGCTATGTGGTCTGCGATTTGTACTCCATTAAATTCGTCACCTTTTATAACTCCCGCGTCACCCCTCGGAGCCAGCAAAGCATGGGCAGCGCCATGACCAGAAGAATGTAACCAGGCATGCGCCTGGAGGCAAACTCCGTGTCGGCGCGGCGTGTTAGGCGGCCTCAGAGCCCGGGGCCGGAGGCCAAACTGGCGCTTCAACCGGACACACGCAATTCCCGACGCAGCAAAAAGCGCGGCGGATAAAAATCCGCCGCGCTGGGAAAGAACAAAGAATTATTCGTTGACCTTGGTAACAACGCCAGAACCGACTGTTCTGCCGCCCTCGCGGATAGCAAAACGCAGGCCCTCTTCGATAGCGATGGGGGTGATCAGCTCAACGTCCATCTCGACGTTATCGCCGGGCATGCACATCTCAATGCCTTCGGGCAATGTGATGACGCCGGTGACGTCGGTTGTACGGAAATAGAACTGAGGACGATAGTTATCAAAGAAGGGGGTATGACGGCCGCCTTCGTCCTTAGTCAGGACGTAAACCTGGCCATGGAACTTTGTGTGGGGCTTGATGGAACCGGGCTTAGCCAGAACCTGGCCGCGCTCCACGTCGGTTTTGTTGATGCCGCGCAGCAGGCAACCGATGTTGTCGCCAGCCTCAGCAAAGTCCAGCAGCTTGCGGAACATCTCGATACCGGTGACGACAGTCTTCCGAGGAGCGTCCATCAGGCCGACGATCTCCACTTCTTCGCTCATCTTCAGTACGCCGCGCTCCACACGACCGGTGGCGACAGTGCCGCGGCCTGTGATGGTGAACACGTCTTCCACAGGCATCAGGAAGGGCAGGTCGGCCTTACGGTCGGGAGTGGGGATATAGCTGTCCACAGCGTCCATCAGCTCTTTGATGCACTTGTACTCTTCGCTTTCAGGATCGTTGGAGGAGCACTCCAGCGCCTGCAGGGCGGAACCGCAAATGATGGGCACGTCGTCGCCGGGGAATTCATATGTGCTCAGCAGCTCGCGGACTTCCATCTCAACCAGCTCCAGCAGCTCGGAATCGTCCACCTGGTCGGCCTTGTTCAGGAACACCACGATAGCGGGCACGCCCACCTGGCGGGCCAGCAGGATGTGTTCGCGGGTCTGAGCCATGGGGCCGTCAGAAGCAGCGATAACCAGGATAGCGCCGTCCATCTGAGCCGCGCCGGTGATCATGTTCTTGATATAGTCGGCATGACCCGGGCAGTCCACATGAGCATAGTGGCGGGCATCCGTCTCATACTCAACGTGAGCTGTATTGATGGTGATGCCGCGCTCTCTCTCTTCGGGAGCCTTGTCGATCATATCATAGGCTTCAAACTGAGCCTGGCCCTTCAGGGACAGGTACTTTGTGATAGCGGCGGTTGTTGTGGTCTTGCCATGGTCAACGTGGCCGATGGTGCCAATGTTGACATGGGGCTTCGTTCTTTCAAATTTTGCCTTGGCCATTTTAACTCTCCTCCTTAAAGGTGCTTGTCTTCAAAAATAGTTGGCGTCGCAGGGATCGTCCTGCAATAAGCCCATTTTATCGTAAAATGGGCCTTATTGCAAGAGAGAAACGGCAATTTACTTATTTGCCGGAGATGATTTTTTCCTGAATGCTCTTGGGCACTTCAGTATAGTGGCTGGGCTCCATGGTATACTGGCCTCTGCCCTGGGTGCGGGAGCGCAGATCTGTGGCGTAGCCGAACATTTCGCTCAGCGGCACAAAGGCGTCGATCTGCTGAGCGCCGCTGCGGGCTTCCATTCCCTGGATCTGGCCGCGCCGGGAGTTCAGGTCGCCGATGACGTCGCCCATATAATCCTCAGGCACGATGACGGAAACCTTCATAATCGGCTCCATCAGCACAGGATCCGCCTTCTTCATCGCCTCTTTGAAAGCCATGGAGGCGGCGATCTTAAAGGCCATTTCCGAGGAGTCCACTTCGTGATAAGAGCCGTCGTACAGGGTGACTTTGACGTCTACCACATTGTAGCCAGCCAACACGCCGTTCTGCATGGCGCCTTGAATACCCTGGTCGATAGGCCCGATATATTCCTTGGGAATCGCGCCGCCCACCACTTTGTTGATGAACTCGTAACCCTTGCCGGATTCGTTGGGCTCCAGAATGATCTTAACGTGACCATACTGGCCTTTACCGCCGGACTGACGGGCATACTTCATATCCACATTGGCGTCCTTGCGCACAGTCTCCTTATAGGCAACTTGCGGGGAGCCCACGTTAGCTTCCACCTTGAATTCGCGGAGCAGACGATCCACGATAATTTCCAGGTGCAGTTCGCCCATGCCGGCGATGATGGTCTGCCCTGTCTCTTCATCGGTATAGGTCTTGAAGGTGGGGTCTTCCTCGGCCAGCTTCATCAGGGCGATGCCCATCTTTTCCTGGCCGGCTTTGGTCTTGGGCTCGATGGCCACCCGGATAACCGGTTCGGGGAAGTCCATAGATTCCAGGATAACCGGGTGTTTCTCATCGCACAGCGTGTCGCCGGTGGTGGAGTTCTTCAGGCCGATGACGGCGGCGATATCGCCGGAGTACACCGTCTCGATATCCTCCCGGTGGTTGGCGTGCATTTGTAGAATACGTCCTACCCGCTCCTTCTGCCGCTTGGTGCTGTTGAGCACGGAGGTGCCGGCGTTCAATATGCCGGAATAGACCCGGACAAAAGCCAAGCGGCCCACATAGGGGTCGGTGGCGATCTTAAAGGCCAGAGCGGAGAAAGGGCCGTCGTCGTCGGCATGGCGCTCTTCTTCCTCGTCGGTGTCAGGATTGACGCCCTTGATGGCCGGAATATCTGTCGGCGCGGGCATATAATCCACAATGGCGTCCAGCAGCTTCTGTACGCCCTTATTGCGATAAGAGGTGCCGCAGGTGACGGGGATGATCTTAACGTCCAGCACAGCTTTGCGCAGCGCGGATTTGATGTCGTCGACGGCGATTTCCTGGCCTTCCAGATAGGCTTCCATAATCGCGTCGTCATACTCTGAGATGGACTCGATCATATGAGCGTGATATTCGGCGGCCTTTTCCTTCATATCCTCGGGAATCTCTTCGCAGCGGATATCCTTGCCCAAGTCGTCATAGTAGACATAGGCTTTCATCTCCACCAGGTCGACGATGCCGGTGAAGTTATCTTCCGCCCCGATGGGCAGCTGAATGGGCACCGGATTACACTTCAAGCGGTCTTTCATCATGTCGACGGCATGATAGAAATTGGCGCCCACGGCGTCCATCTTATTGACATAAACCATGCGGGGCACATGGTACTTGTCGGCCTGATGCCAAACAGTCTCCGACTGCGGCTCCACGCCCCCCTTAGCGCACAGAACTGTGACGCTGCCGTCCAGCACACGCAGGGAACGCTCCACTTCCACAGTGAAGTCCACGTGGCCCGGCGTGTCAATGATGTTGATTCTATGACCGTTCCACACGCAAGTGGTGGCGGCGGAGGTGATGGTAATGCCTCTCTCCTGCTCCTGGGCCATCCAGTCCATGGTGGCGGTGCCGTCATGCGTTTCGCCAATCTTGTGATTGACGCCTGTATAATACAGGATTCTCTCGGTGGTGGTGGTCTTGCCGGCATCGATGTGCGCCATGATGCCGATATTACGGGTTAATTCCAGCGAATACTGCCTTGGCATCTGTGGTCTCCTTTCAACAAACGGTTTGGCAAAGGCTTACCATCTGAAATGGGCGAACGCCTTGTTGGCCTCGGCCATCTTGTGGGTGTCTTCGCGCTTTTTAACCGCTCCGCCTGTGCCGTTGATCGCGTCCATAATCTCGCCGGCCAGGCGCTCTCTCATGGTTTTTTCGCCGCGGTTGCGGGAATAAAGGGTGATCCATCTCAGGCCAAGGGTCTGCCTTCTTTCGGGGCGCACTTCCATGGGCACCTGATAGGTGGCGCCGCCCACGCGGCGGGCCTTGATCTCCAGGGCGGGCATGATGTTTTCCATGGCCTCGCTGAACGCTTCTACCGGGTCTTTTCCGGTCTTTTCCTTTACAATCTCGAAAGCGTCGTATACGATCTTCTGGGCCACGCCCTTTTTGCCGTCATACATGATGTTGTTGATCAGCTTGGTCACGAGTTTCGAGTTGTAAAGCGGGTCCGGAAGAACGTCCCTCTTGGGAACAAATCCTCTTCTGGGCACTTTGCTTCCCTCCTTCACAGAATGATTTCATCGGTACTCAAGGGCTGAACCGCCCTTGTCGCGCGCCCTGCCGGGGACCCGATAGCTTACGTTTCATAAACGCCGTCTGACAAAACGCCGGACAGCCGCGAACAATAATCTATAAGGTTAAGCCTGGCAAAGCTCACACGCTTTGCAAATACTTGCGGTTTTCTTACTTCTTGGCGCCGGGCTTGGGCCGCTTGGCGCCGTACTTGGAACGGCTCTGCATCCGTCCGTTGACGCCCTGGGTGTCCAGAGAGCCGCGGATGACGTGATACCGCACGCCGGGCAGATCCTTCACGCGGCCGCCTCTGACCATAACCACAGAGTGTTCCTGCAGGTTGTGGCCCACGCCGGGGATATACCCCCAGACCTCCATCCCGTTTGTCAGTCTGACACGGGCTACCTTGCGCAGGGCAGAGTTAGGCTTCTTAGGGGTCATGGTCTTCACAGTCGTGCAGACGCCTCTCTTTTGGGGAGAGGACTGGTCTGTCGTCACCATCTTTTTGGAGTTGTACCCCTTCTGCAGCGCGGGGGAGTTGGATTTGTAACTCGCCACTTCCCTGCCTTTGCGAACCAGCTGATTGAATGTGGGCATAGCGCACCTCCTTATAGATTATTGCTTTTATCAAACCCATTCCGCAGGGGTTCAGCCTGCGGAATGGGGAAAAGCCGAAACAAAACTGCCTCTCCGGGGCAAAGCCGCCGGGAAACAGGGAGAACGGGGCGGACGCCCCTGGATTCTCACGCAGTTTATTATTATAACCGATGTTTGCGGATTAGTCAACCATTTCTACAATTTCTTCATAAACGGCTTGGTTGTAGACGTCCACGCCGCTGCCGGCGGGCACCAGCTTGCCGATGATGACGTTTTCCTTCAGGCCCATCAACGGGTCGATTTTGCCCTTGATGGCCGCTTCCGTCAGCACCCGGGTGGTCTCCTGGAAGGAGGCGGCGGAAAGGAAGCTGTCGGTGGCCAGAGACGCTTTTGTGATGCCCAGCAGCACGGGGGAATACGTGGCCGGCTCAAATTCCCGGCCCTCTTCCGCAGCCTTCTTCTGGGCGTCCTCTATGGCGTCTTCAAATTCAAAGATATCCACCATGGAGCCGGGCAGCAGCTCGGTGTCCCCCTGCTCCTCCACCCGGACTTTGCGCATCATCTGGCGCACGATAACCTCGATGTGCCGGTCGTTGATATCCACGCCCTGCTGGCGGTAAACCCGCTGAACCTCCTGGATCAGGTAAGCCTGCACAGCCTCCACATCCCGGGTGCGCAGCACGTCGTGGGGGTTCAACGCGCCGTCGGTCAGAGCCGCGCCCATATCCGCCCGGTCGCCGTCGGCCACCCGCAGAGGCTGGTTCAAAGGCGCTTGATAGACCTTGCTCTCCCCTGTCTCCGGGTCGGTGATGGTGATGGGGCGAGTGGAGCCCTTGCGGCTGTCGTCGATGGAGACGACGCCGGAATTTTCCGCCAGGATGGCGGCCCGCTTGGGCTTCCGGGCCTCAAACAGCTCCTCGACGCGGGGCAAACCTTGGGTGATATCGCTGCCGGCCACGCCGCCGGTGTGGAAGGTACGCATAGTCAGCTGAGTGCCCGGTTCGCCGATGGACTGGGCGGCGATGATGCCCACCGCCTCGCCGATGCCGATTTCGCTGCGGGAAGCCAGGTTGCTGCCATAGCACTTGGCGCACACGCCGTGGCGGGCCCGGCAGGTCAGCACGCTGCGGATTTTGACGCGGGTCGCTCCGGCGCCGATGATGATTTGGGCGTCTCCGTCGTCCATCAACTTATCCTTGGAAACCAGCACGTTGCCTTCCGCGTCCTTGAAGTCCTCCACCAGATAACGGCCGGTCAGCCGGTCGGCAAAGGGCTCGATCACCTGGTTGCCGTCGGTGATCTCAAAGGCCCAGATGCCGTCCTCGGCGCCGCAGTCGTGCTCCCGGATGATTACATCCTGGGAAACGTCCACCAGGCGGCGGGTCAGGTAACCGGAGTCCGCCGTCCGCAGGGCCGTGTCGGCCAAGCCCTTCCGAGCGCCTCTGGAGGAGATGAAATATTCCAATACAGAAAGCCCCTCGCGGAAATTGGCCTTGATGGGGATTTCGATGGTTTTTCCCACGGTGTTGGCCATCAGGCCGCGCATACCCGCCAGCTGGCGGATCTGGTTCATGTTGCCGCGGGCGCCGGAGTTGGACATCATAAAGATGGGGTTGAACCGATCCAGGCAGTCGTTCAGCGCCTGAGTCACATCCTTGATGGTCTGCTCCCATTCCTGAATCACCAGGCGATACCGTTCGTCGTCGGTAATCAAGCCCCGCTTGAACTGTTTGTCGATGCGGGCCACCCGTTTTTCCGTCTCGGCGATCAGCGTGTATTTGGCGTCGGGCACCGTCATGTCGGAGACGGAAACCGTCATAGCGCCGATGGTGGAATATTTGAAGCCCAAGGCTTTGATGTCGTCCAGCAGCTGGGCTGTCCGAGCAAAGTTGTGCCGGTCGATGCAGGCGGCGATGATTTTGCCCAGTTCCTTTTTGCCGCAGGAGAAGGCCACTTCCAAGTCAAATTCATGGCCCGGCTTGCTGCGGTCCACAAAGCCCAGGTCCTGGGGCACGGCCTCGTTGAAAATCAGCCGGCCCACAGTGGCGTCGATGATTTTGCTCTGGGTTTCGCCTTCAATCTCTTTGAACATCCGAACCTTGATGGGGGAATGAATGCCCACATACCCCTGCTGATAGGCCAGCAGCGCCTCGTCTTTGTCGGCGAACACCATGCCGACCCCGGCCTCCTCCCGGTCGATGGTCAGATAATAGGATCCCAGCACCATGTCCTGAGAAGGCACGGTGACGGGCATACCGTCCTGGGGTTTGAGCAGGTTGTTGGCAGAGAGCATGAGCAGCCGGGCCTCGGCCTGGGCCTCGGCGGAAAGGGGCACATGGACGGCCATCTGGTCGCCGTCAAAGTCTGCGTTGAAGGCAGTGCAGACCAGGGGGTGCAGCTTGATGGCCCGGCCCTCCACCAGGATGGGCTCAAAGGCCTGGATGCCCAGGCGGTGCAGCGTAGGCGCCCGGTTGAGCATCACCGGATGTTCCTTAATAACCACTTCCAGGGCGTCCCACACCTCGGTGCGGGCCCGCTCCACCATCTTCTTGGCGCTCTTGATGTTGTTGGCCACGCCGTCTTCCACCAGTTTTTTCATCACAAAGGGCTTGAAGAGCTCCAGCGCCATCTCCTTGGGCAGGCCGCACTGATAGATTTTCAGGTCGGGACCCACGACGATAACGCTTCGGCCGGAATAGTCGACGCGTTTGCCCAGCAGGTTCTGACGGAAACGGCCCTGCTTGCCTTTCAGCAGATCGCTGAGGGATTTCAGCGGCCGGTTGTTGGGGCCAGTCACAGGCCGGCCCCGGCGGCCGTTGTCGATCAGGGCGTCCACCGCTTCCTGGAGCATCCGCTT
>CAJUIK010000079.1 GCA_910585875.1 uncultured Eubacteriales bacterium
GATTGTGGCCAACGTGGAAGGATCCCAGACCCAATATTACGACATTGAGATTGTCAAGCTCTACGACGACGAGCAAGGCAACCGGGATATGATGGTCCATGTGACGGACAAGCGTCTTCTGGAAAAGACGGGCGGAATTGTCCAGGGCATGAGCGGCAGCCCTATTGTGCAGAACGGCAAACTAGTGGGCGCCGTCACCCATGTGCTGGTCAACGACCCCTGCCGGGGCTATGGAATCAGCATTGAAAGAATGCTCGAAACAGCCCGAAGCCTGTAAAATTCCGTTTTTTTAACCGGTTTTTGGAGATATATTGTAGAAAAATATTACAATATATTGAAAGCTTTTCCTTGAAAACCGCCGCCTGTTGTGGTATTTTAAAGTTACAGCGCTGCAAAAACACCAATTTGTCAAAAAACGGAGTTGTAACTATGAATACAAAAATCAACGTCCTGCTGGCGGACGACAGCCAAGAGTTCCGCAGGCTGCTCAAGGGGGCTTTGGAAGAAAACCAGGACATCGTCGTGGCGGGTTCGGCTGGCGACGGCGAAGAGCTGGTGCGCATGACGGCGGAATTGCAGCCCGACGTGGTTGTGACAGACACTGTGCTGGCCCGGCTGGACGGCCTGACGGCCATCCGGCAGATCAACAACGGCCCCTGCGCCAAAAAGCCCGTTTTCTTTGTGTTGTCTTCTTTTTCCAGCGCCCAGGCGGCGGCGGAGGCTTCCGCTCTGGGCGTGGGCTTCTTTATGATGAAGCCCTGCAATCTCCGGGCGCTGGCGGAACGCATCCGCAGTTATAAAAGCCTGCCCATCCCCATGCGGGGCGGCCAGCCCCAAGCCTTAGACCCGGCGGTAGATATCGAAATCCGGGTGACCGAGGTGATCCATCAGATCGGCGTACCCGCCCACATCAAAGGATATCAATACCTGCGGGACGCCATCATGATGACCATTGAGAATATCGACGTAGTCAATGCCGTCACCAAGGTTCTCTACCCTACTGTGGCCAAAAAATACAACACCACCAGCTCGCGGGTGGAGCGGGCCATCCGCCACGCCATCGAAGTGGCTTGGGACAGAGGAGACATCGAGGTCCTGCAGGGATATTTCGGCTATACTGTATCCAACATCAAAGGCAAACCTACCAACTCGGAGTTTATCTCCATGATCGCCGACAAGCTCCGCCTCCAGCTGAAATGCGGATAACCTGTCGGCCAGCCCCCGCCGGGGCCGCGCCCAAGACGCAACCGTCTGGCGCGGTTCCGGCGGCCCGGTTTTTTTCGTCGCCAAATCCGGCAAAAAAATTCCCGCCGAAAAGGGCGGAAATTTTGATTGGGCCGTTACAGCGCCGGCAGGCGGACAAGCTGGTCCGGGCTTTCAATCAGCGCTATGACGCCGGCCTCCAGCAGCTCTTGCCGACTGCCGTAACCATAGAGAACCCCGGCGCAGTCCAACCCGTTTTCCCGGGCGCCCAGCGCGTCGTGAAGCCGGTCCCCCGCCATGACGGCCCGGCTCTTATCTGAAACCCCAGCCTGGGCCAGGGTATAGGCGATCACTTGCCCCTTCTGGCTCCGCCGGCCCTCCAGATCCGCCGCGCCTACATATTCAAAATAGGAGGCCAGCTCAAAGCGGCGCAGAATGGGCAAAGCAAACTCCAGCGGCTTGCTGGTGGCCGTCAGCAGCCGGACGCCGGCCTTTTTCAATTCCTCCAAAGCCTGATGAATCCCCGGATAGGGGACGTTTTCATACATCCCCTGCCGAGAAAAATACTCCCGGTATTTGGCCACGGCCTGCCGGACTTCCTCCGGCCCAAACCCATAAAACTGGGCGAAGGACTGGGCCAGCGGCGGGCCGATAAAAGGATATAAGCTGGCCTTATCCTCCACTTTGACGCCAAAACTCTCCAAAGCGTAGGCCACAGAATTTGTGATGCCCTCCCCTGGGTCGGTCAGCGTGCCGTCCAAGTCTAATAAAATCGTGTCTCTCATGGCAGAGCAGCTTACGCTTTGCCGGAAGAGCCCAACACATCCCGGATTTTATGCCGCACGATTTCCGTAATGGCCTCTCGCCCGTCGGCCAGATATTGCCGGGGGTCGAAATGGTCGGGGTGCTCGGCCAAATGCTTGCGCACCGCCGCCGTCATGCAGAGGCGCAGATCAGAATCGATATTGATTTTGCACACCGCCATGGAGGCCGCCTGACGCAGCATCTCCTCGGGAATGCCGATGGCGTCTGGCATGGAACCGCCGTGCTGATTGACGATCTGCACATACTGTTGAGGCACGGAAGACGCGCCGTGAAGCACAATGGGAAACCCGGGCAGCCGCTGGGAAATCTGCTCCAGAATATCGAAGCGCAACCGGGGCTTTTGACCCGGCTTGAATTTATAAGCGCCGTGGCTAGTGCCGATGGCGATGGCCAGAGAATCCACCCCTGTGCGGGAGACAAACTCCTCCACCTCGGCGGGGTTGGTGAATTGGGCGTCTTCGTCGGCCACGTTGACGTCGTCCTCCACGCCGGCCAGCTTGCCCAGCTCCCCTTCCACCACCACGCCGTGGGCGTGGGCGTATTCCACCACCTGGCGGGTGACGGCGATATTTTCCTCAAAGCTGTGCTTGCTGCCGTCGATCATCACAGAGGAAAAGCCTCCGTCCACGCAGGCTTTGCAGATGTCAAAATTTTCGCCGTGATCCAAATGCAGCGCAATGGGCAGGCCAGTTTCCATCACGGCGGCTTCTACCAGCTTCATGAGATAATTGTGCTTGGCATATTTCCGGGCGCCGGCGGAAACCTGTAAAATCACAGGAGAATTCTCCAATTTCGCCGCCTCTGTGATGCCTTGGACAATCTCCATATTGTTCACATTGAAAGCGCCGACGGCGTAACCGCCCTGATAGGCCTTCTCAAACATCTCTTTTGTTCCAACCAAAGACATAACAAAACACCTCTTCTATAATCTATTGGGCAAGCCCGACGGGCCGCCCTCCTTGTCAAGGAGAGCGGCCTGCGCTGAAGATCCCGCCTCTTTTAGCACTTGGCTCCGGCCACCGTCTCGATTTCCAGGATTTCTTCTTTGCGGCGGAGCAGGTTGTCGGCGACCAGCATCTTCTCCACCTTGCTCATGCCCAGACGCTCCACAGTGTCGCCGAAACGCTCGCCGGAAATTCCCTGCTGCTTGAAGAGCAGGATGGCTTTTTCCACCGCGTCGATCACTTCGTCCCGGGTGAAGAGCTTGGTCAGGGGGCTGCCCATGCGCACCCGCTTGCCCCATTTGCCGCCCACATAGACCCGATACATGGTTTCGCTGTGCTCTAGAGCGTCGAAGCGGCAGGTCCCCTGGCAGCGGCCGCAGTTATTGCACTGATCCACATCGATCAGCGCTTTTCCGTCCTGCATGGATACTGCGCCCATCGGACATTCCTCCATCACCGAGCAGGAGGCGCAGCCCTTGCAGCCCTCTGCCTGGACTTTGGAAACCCGCTGGCCCACAATGCCCAAGTCGTTCAAATCCGGCTTGACGCAGTTGTTGGGGCAGCCGCCTACGGCGATTTTGAATTTATGAGGCAGGATCACGTCATGATAGCCCACATAGAACTTCTCATGCAGCTCCTTAGCCAGTTGCTGGGTATCATATAAGCCAAAAACGCAGGTCGTGCCCTTGCAGGACACAATGGGCCGCACCTTGGAGCCCGTGCCGCCGGTAACCATGCCCCCTTCCGCCACCGCCTGCTGGAAAGAGGGGATGTTGTCGTAATGGATGCCCGGGCACTCCACCGTCAGCCGGGAGGTGAATTCAATTTTGCCGTTGCCGTATTGTTCGGCGGCTTGGCTGAGAATCCGCATCTGCTTCGCAGTCAGGATTCCGTTTTCTGTGATAATCCGGCCGGAAAATTCCTCGGTGCCTCGGTTGAGCAAAAAGCCCTCCCCTTTTACCCGTTTGATATCGCTTGTTTGAATCGCCATACGCGCCGTCCTCCGTCGTTTTAATTTTTACGTCTTGCGGCCAAGGCCGCTTTTTTGGAATATGCTCATTATACCCCTTGCGGCCCATCAGGTAAAATAGTAATATAAAATCAAAATGATAGGCAAAAGCCTATGGATCAAAAGGAGCTGATTTCCACGACCATTCGCCATCTGCGCATTTTCATCGCCGTGGCCGAGGCAGGCAAGATGAGCCTGGCGGCCAAAAGCTTATATATCGCCCAACCCACTGTCAGCCAGGCGGTGGCCGAAATTGAGGCGGAATATGGCGTCCGTCTGTTTGAACGTCTTTCCAAGAAGCTGCGCATCACGCAGCAAGGCCAATTGCTGTTGACCTACGCCCGGCGCATTGTCAGCCTGTTTGACGAAATGGAACGGGATATGCGGGACGCCGCTGTCCCCAGTCTGCTGCGAGTGGGCGCTACTGTTACAGCGGGCGCGGGCCTGCTGCCCCAGCTGGCCGCTCAGCACGAAGCTTCCCAGCCCCAGGCCCGGATCCAAGCCTATGTGGACAACACACAGGTCGTCGAACAAATGCTGCTGAGGGGGGAGCTGGATCTGGCCATCATAGAGGGGACTATCTCCAGCCCGGAGCTGACAACCGAACCGGTGGCCGAAGACGAGCTTATTTTGGCCTGCGGCCCTGGCCATCCGCTGGCTGGCCAAAGCTGCGTCCGGCCGGAGCAGCTGGAGGGCCAAGCCTTTATCCTGCGGGAACAAGGCTCCGGCGTTCGAGCCCGATTTGAGCAGTATCTGTCGGATCGACGGATTCAAATCCAAACCAAGTGGGTTTGCCATTCCGCCGACGCCATCCTCAGCGCCGCCGCTGCGGGCCAAGGGCTGGCCGTGGTGTCCGAGCTGCTGGCGGAGCCTTGGTTCCGCCAAGGGCTGCTGCGCCGGCTGCCACTGTCCGACGCCCGCCTAACCCGACAATTCTGCCTGGTCTGGCACAAGGACAAATACCTGTCTCCGCCTCTGTTGGAGCTGATGGATCTGATCCGCGCCTGCCGCCCCGCCTGAAAGCGGGCCGGCGGGCGTTCTTTGTTATTTCGGGTCGTAACAGCCGTGATCTGGGGTCAGCTTGTCGTTGGCGGCGATTTCATAGAAACGCCAGCCGCCGGAAAGGTTATAGCAATCGTATCCCATGCCGGCTAGCATCCGGCAGGCCAGGTAACTGCGCAGACCGGAATGACAATGGATATAAACCGGCTTGGCTTTATCGATTTCCCCAGCTCTCTGGCGCAGTTCGTCCAGCGGGATGTGGATGAAACCAGGGATATAACCTGTCTCCCGCTCCGAAGGGGTCCGCACATCCAGCAGCGTCGCAGAACCGTCTCGCGGCAAAGCGGCCACGTCGTTCCAGAAGAAGTTTTTTACTTGGCCGCGCAGGGTGTTTTCAATGACATAGCCTACAAAATTCACCGGATCCTTGGCAGACCCAAAGGGCGGCGCATAGCAAAGCTCCAGCTCGGTCAAGTCCGAGGCCGTCATGCCCGCCCGAATGGCCACGGCCATCACATCGCAGCGCTTGTCTACCCCGTCGTACCCCACCAGCTGGGCGCCCAGAATTTTGCCTGTCCCCTTTTCGTAGATTGTCTTGATAGAGATCCCATGTCCGCCGGGATAATAGGAGGCGTGAGATTGGGAATAAGTGTAGACCTTGTCGTACTCCAGGCCGGCGGCCTGGGCCGTCCGCTCGTTGACGCCAGTCATGGCCACCGTCATATCGAAAATCTTGAGCACGGAAGAGCCCTGGGTCTTTTGATATGCGCTGGGAATGCCGCAGATGTTGTCCGCCGCAATGCGCCCCTGCTTGTTGGCAGGACCGGCCAGAGGAACATACCCCTTGTTCCCGGTGACAAAATCTGTGATTTCCACAGCGTCGCCCACGGCGTAGACATCCGGCGCCGAGGTTTCCATGCGCTCGTTGACCAAAATAGCGCCCCGAGGGTTCAGCGCCAAACCGGCCTCTTTGGCCAAGGCGGTATCCGGCCGCACGCCCACGGACAGCACGACCATATCTGCCTCCATCTCCCCTTGGCTCAGCTGGAGAGTCAGCTTGCCGCCCTGGTCGCGGACGGCCTGGACGGCTTGCCCCAGCCGCAGCTCCACGCCCTGGTCCCGCAGATAGCGATGGACCTCGGCGGCCATATCCCCGTCCAACGGGGCGATGACATGGTCTGCCAGCTCCACAATCGTCACCTTCAGGCCGGCCTTTTTCAGATTCTCCGCCATTTCCACGCCAATATAGCCGCCGCCCACTACCACGGCGCTTTCCGGGAATTCCTCATCCAAGAAATCCCGGATTTTCACAGTGTCGGGGATGTTGCGCAGGGTGAAAACCCGAGGGCCGTCGGCCCCTTCCATAGGCGGAACCAGCGGCGCCGCGCCGGGAGACAGGATCAGCTTGTCATAGCTTTCGGTATATTCCCCCTCCGGCCCCTTGACCGTCGCGGTTTTAGCGTCGGTATCCACGCCGATTACCTCGCTGTTCACCCGCACGTCCACATTGAACCGGCTGCGGAAGCTCTGGGGGGTCTGCAAAGTCAGATCCGATTTCTTTTTGATTTCGCCGCCAATATAATAGGGCAGCCCGCAGTTGGCAAAGGAGATATAGTCTCCCCGCTCGAACATGATGATTTCCGCCTGTTCGTCCAGCCGGCGCAGACGGGCCGCCGCCGAGGCGCCCCCCGCCACGCCGCCTACAATCAATACTTTCACAAAAACTCCTCCTTGCCTGGTTTCACTGGATGGTTTCTTTTAGACGACCCGAATCCTACAGAATCAATCACAACGCGCCTCAGAGGAAACCGGGGCCTCAGCCGCCGAACCGCCGGCCCACAGGCCGGCCTCCTTCCGTCTGCGGCACGTTTACGCCAATCGCTTGCGGCTATTTTATCATAAAAAGCGGCTATCCGCAACTATCACGGAATAGCTATTTTCAAGGCTTTTTAGCGGCGTACAGTCCAAACTATCGGGCGTGGTAGTAACAAACTAATAATAATGAATCAGAATTTTTTGTCGTACAGCTTTGCTCGATCATTGGAGACAAAAAACTTCTTTTTTTATCCATTGTATCAAATCAAAATTCTGGACCCCCCTGCCTTTTTCAGGCGTCTTTCACCAAGCATAAGGCTTCGGCAGCTTGGCCCGATCTTATAGACAGGAAGATTTGTCTTGAGTATGTAAAGGTGATCGCCTTTACATTTATTTACTTTCAGAGAATTTTATACGAATATTTGCATTCCTATTCCCTGCCCTTCGGCCTGGTGGGCAAATCGAAGATATCCTGATAAGCGTCTATACCTTTTGCGGTAAAGTAAACTGTTTCCTTGATAGAAAAGCCTCTCTTCTTTCGCCGCGTTTGTCCTGCCCGGCAAACCCTATACATTTTGGGCATATCCGCCCATATCAGATCGGTATTTGATCTTTGCCCGCCGGCGCCTTATGCTGATAATCGGAAGGATTGGCCGGACATGGCCTCCTCGCCGCGTCCTTTGGCTGAAAACCGCCGGCTTGACTTAGAGCTTACTCCAGGTAGTATGATAAAAACACTGTCTTTCCGGCAGGAATCATTGCCCAAAAGGAGAAATTGCTTATCATGGCAGACGACAAAAAGACTCAATTATTTCGGAGCGCCCCCATTCCCAAGGCGGTAGCGCTGCTCTCCATCCCCACAGTAGCCAGTAGCCTGGTGACGCTGATCTATAGCTTGGCGGACACCTTTTTCGTGGGGCTGATCAACGACCCGGTGCAGACGGCGGCGGTGACGCTGGCTTCCACCGTGACGCTGGCGTTCAACGCAGTGAACAACCTGTTCGGCGTAGGCGCCTCCAGCATGATGAGCCGGGCCATGGGGCGGGACGATCTTCCCACCCTGCGGCGTAGCTCGGCCTTTGGTTTTTACGGCTCTCTGATTTGCGGCGTCC
>CAJUIK010000080.1:0-5267 GCA_910585875.1 uncultured Eubacteriales bacterium
TGAGGGACTTGAACCCCCGACCCCCTGCACGTCAAGCAGGTGCTCTAGCCAGCTGAGCTAAGCGTCCGTATCGTCAGCTTCTATAGTATAGCGCCTTTCTGAAGTTTTGTCAACGGTTTTTTCGCCAAAGAAGAAAAATTTTAGCCCAAGGAAAGCGGGAGGCGGAACGCCTCCCGATCTTTCGCAGGGCCCAAATTCAAAGAAGCAGACTCAGCGTCGCCCGGCGCCGCCCCCGCGGCTGCCTCCGCCGCCAAAACCGCCGCCCCGGCTTCCGCCGCTTCTTCCAGCTCCGCCTCCGCGGCTGCCCCCGCCGCCGAAACCGCCGCCAAAGCTGCCTCCGCTTCTTCCGGCGCCGCCTCCGCGGGAACCTCCTCCTCCAAAGCCGCCGCCGAAGCCGCCAAATCCCCCGAACCCTCCAAAGCCGCCGAAACCGCCTTGATTGCGGGGCGGCGGGGGAGGCGGAGACCTATGCTCTCTCGGCATTCTGGGGGGCGGCGTAATGATGACCGTGCGCCCCCTTCCGCCTCCGCCCCCTCTAGGAGGTCTGGGGGGCCTGGGGCCTCTCGGCCTGCTCATGGCCTTCACAATCACATAGACGATAATCGCCAGCACAACAATGGACATAAAATTAAAGTTCCCCCCTCCCGAAGAGCGCTTGGCCGGCTGCTTTTCCTGGGTCTCCGGCCGAACAGGCTGAGCCGGCTGGCTGACGAATCCAGACGAGTCGGGTTTGGTCTGGCCGCCCTCTTTTTCGCCGTAAAGCTCGTAGAGTTCTTCAATCTTATCGCAAAACGCCTCATAGATTTTCTGGGCGCCGGCGTCGTAATCCCGATCGGCAAAATCCGGCTCCAGATACTCCTGGAGCATCTGGTCCACCTCTCCGTCCGTCAGATAGCGGCCCAAGCCGGCGCTGGGCATGGCGTAATAATTCTCGTCGCCCACAGTCATCACCAACACCAAGCCGTCTTCGATGCCCCATTGGTCAAACACCTGGTCGACATAGCTGTCGATGGTCTGGGCGCCGGGAAAGTCGGTCACAATCAGCGCCACCGTGGCGCCGGTCCGCCGCTCCGTGGCCGCGCCCCGGCTGTTGAGCTGCTGAACTGTAACCGGATCCAGCGCGTCAGATAGATCCGCCACCAAACCCTGCGCAGGCCGAGCGGCCACAGAGCCTCCAGCCTTATTCTCTTTGGCGGCGAAGACAGTCAGATTCATCACGGCCAGCAAAAGCAAGGCCGCGACCCACCGCGTTCTCTTTTTCATATCCGCTCCCCATCCCGGGCTCAACGGAACACCGGCAGCTTGCCGGCGCCAGTCAGGGCCCCGATCGCCGAGGCGGGAAACCCGCTGCAAACGCGGTTATATTCCTCCGCCAAGCCGTTGTAATAGTCGTCGTATTGCAGGTTGCTCATGCGGCCGCAGAAATCCGAGTATTGGCGCCGGGCAATCTGCCGGTCCTCCGCCGTCAGAGCTGGCTCCAATTGCCGATACATCGTGTCCACAGCGCCCTGCAGGCGGCTGTTGGCCTCGTAATACTCCTTCGGCGTTTCCGCCCGGTCCAGCTTGTTCCAAGCGGACTGGGCCTGTTTGACAGCCTCGTCGTTTTGGTCCAGCCCCCTTTGGGCCAGGGCCAGCAGGTTATAGGCGCTGTCCCGACGGCTCATCAGGTCGTTATAGGGCGAAAAGCCGTTTTGCCCGGTAAAGAAAGCCTCCTCCGCCTGTTTCCGCTGGCCGTGCAGCTTCCAGCCGCCCAAGCCCAGGGTGGAACCCGCCGCGATTACAATGGACAGGCACCAGGCTACCGCCCGGTTTTTCAGCAAAGACACCGCCTTCTCCTCCTTGTCGCTTCCCCCGAATGCTCTGCATTTTCAGGGGTCTTTTTCATTCCGTCAAAGTTCGCGCCGCGGAGCGCGCCCCGCTTTTCCAAAGTTTTCTCTCCGCTTAGTTGCGCAGCTCCAGCAGCTTGGCCTTGAGCTCGCCCTCGATACGGCCCAGCTCCTGTTGGGCGGCCTGGCGCTTTTCCCGGCCCTCCTGCTGGATGCGAGCCACCTCGTCCAGCGTCTCAATCAGGTTGCGGTTGGTTTGCTGCAGGGTTTCGATATCCACAATACCCCGCTCCGATTCCTTGGCGGCGGCGATCGTGCCCATTTTCAGGGTTTCCGCGTTTTTGCGCAGCAGCTCGTTGGTCATATCCGTCACCGCCCGCTGGGCCTCCATGGCCTGCTGGGAATTGGCCATACCCAGAGCCAGCACCATCTGGCTCTTCCACAAGGGGATTGTGTTGACGATGGAGGACTGAATTTTTTCCGCCATCATAGCGTCGTTGTTCTGCACCAAGCGAATCTGAGGCGCCATCTGGATGGAGATATTGCGGGTCAGCTCCAGGTCGTGGAGCTTTTTCTCAAAGCGGATGCACATATTTTCCAGGTCGTTGGCGGCCTGGGCGTCTTCAGGCAGGCCGGAAGCCCGGGCTCGGGCCGTCAGCGCCGGCAGCTCGTTGGCCCGCACCTGATCCAGCTTCTTCTTGCCCGCCAGGATATACATGGAAAGCTCTTTGAAATAGACCAAATTCATATCATACATCTTATCCAGCATGGACATATCCTTCATCAGCTGCACCTGATGGCCCTCCAACATGGCTTCGATGCGGTTGACGTTGGTTTCCGCTTTGGAATATTTGCTCTTCAGCTCTTCAATCTGGCTCTCAGCCTTTTTGAACAGGCCCATAATGCCCTTGGGTTTTTCCGCCGTGGCGTCGAAGCCCTTCAGCTGGCCGATAAGGTCGGTAATCATGCCGCCCACCTCGCCCAGGTCTTTGGTGCGCACCTGCTCCAGGGCCGAGCCGGAGAAATCCGCCACCTTTTTCTGGCTGGCGGCGCCGTATTGCAGCACCACGGCGGAATCGGTGATATCGATTTTCTGGGCGAATTCCGCCACTGTTTTGGCCTCTTCCGGCGTCAAGCTGCTCTCGTCCAGCCCGGCGGGCTGGACGGCCTCCGGCTGCTTGGCTGGCTCTGGGGCCAGGGGCTCCAGCGTCAACGACGGCGCGGGCACATCCTTCAGTTCCGCCGCCAAATCCAGCTTGGGCGTCATTTTTTCATCCATGGTTATTCATCCTTTCCGCCCGGCGGGTCTCCCGCCAGGCCGTCGCCTTTCATCATGTGTTCCAGCACGTCCAAATCCGAGGTGATATCCAGCATTTCGCTGGCGAACAGGCTGTCTAGCTGCTTTTCAAAAGCGGCTGCGATTATCTGGGCGTTTTGCTCCACGTCGCTTTTCAGCGCCTGGGCGTTCTGCCCGGCCGCGCCGGTTTCCGCCATATGGGCGTAAGAAGCGATCACCTTCACCGCCGTGGGCAGGTAATAGTGGAGAAACCGGCGGATCTGCTTGGCCTTTTCCGGCTGCTTGGCCACTTCGCCCAGGATGGCGCCGCCGGCCCGCTCCATCCGGCTGATCTGGGCGGAAATCCCTTGGCCCGGGATCCGGGCGTTGAGGGCGGCCAGTTCCTTCAGCTGCCCCCGGGCCTGCTCCAGAGCCTGGTCCAGTTGCTGCTCCCCGGTGTCAAAAGGCTTTTGGGGCGCAGGAACCAGAATGGTTTTGGGCGGCATAAAGGCGGTGGCCGCCAAATAGACCGCCATAGAAATGGCCAGCGTCATCACCAGCCCCCACAGGGCGTACAGCGGAAGAATCAGGCCGCAGACCACCCAGCTGGCGGCAAATAGATAGACCGGCGTCACAGGACGGACTTTTTTCTCGATCAAATTGACAACACCCTTTCCCCAAAGGGGCGATTTTTCTAATAATATATTACACGGTATTGCCCAAAAAGTCTACGACTTTTTCGCGGCGCGGAGCCTTTGCCGCAAAAGGAAACGGGCGCCTTTGCAGGAAGCAAGCCAGGGGGCTTTTTCATTAAGGCAAATCCCGCTCCTCCCCTCGTATTTTCTGGGCTCTGGAATAAAAGGTTGCGGCGGGCATCCGGCATTCCAAGGCGGCCTGGCGCAGGGAAATCTGTTTTTTTCGCCAGGCTTGGTAAAGCTCGTCAAAATTTTTCGGCAAAGGCTGGGGCGGCCTGCCGAATTTGACGCCCCGGGCCTTAGCGGCGGCGATGCCCTCCTGCTGCCGGCAGCGGATATTTTCCCGCTCTTTTTGGGCCACAAAGGACAGGATTTGCAGCACTAAGTCGGCGATAAACGCCCCCATCAAATCCTTCCCCACCCGGGTGTCCAGCAGCGGCATATCGATGACGCAGATATCCGCCCCGATTTCCTTGGTCAGCCGCCGCCATTGGATCTGGATTTCCTCATAATTGCGGCCCAGTCTGTCGATGCTCAGGATATAAAGCAGATCCCCCTCCTGAATCCTGGACACCATTTTTTGATATTGCGGCCGGCAAAAATCCTTGCCCGAGATTTTATCGACATAGATATTCCCCTCCGGCGTCCCGACTCGGCGGATCGCCGCCATCTGCCGAGCCTCGTTCTGCTCCATGGTGGATACCCGCGCATAACCGTAAATTTTTCCCTGCATATTGTCCTCCGTTTCCGTCCATACCTTATCTTTCTCTATCGATCTATAACCGATATTTTATACTGTGGAACCGGAGGATTTCCCTCGTTTTTTACCAGTAAAAGCCTTTCAAAACAAAAAATAGCCGTAAACCCGGTTGATTCCTACCGCTCAAGTCCGAATCCATGGAAGCCGGCGGGTCCCGGAGGGTTTCCGGCTTTACATACAAAAAGAGACGCGTTTTCACGCGTCTCTTTTTCTGGCAGCCCATCGGCGACTCGAACGCCGGACGCCCTTCCCCAAAAAATCTTCGATTTTTCGCGGACCCCTTTGATTCAATAGATTTCCGCCGGATAAACCGCTGGAAATCCCTTCTCCACGCTTGCGGCGTCCCGCCTCCCGGCGGGTCCCGGAGGTTCCGGCTTTACATACAAAAAGAGACGCGTTTTCACGCGTCTCTTTTTCTGGTGACCCATCGGCGACTCGAACGCCGGACACCCTCCTTAAAAGGGAGGTGCTCTGCCAGCTGAGCTAATGGGTCATATGGCTGGGATGGCAGGATTTGAACCTGCGGATGCGGGAGTCAAAGTCCCGTGCCTTACCCCTTGGCTACACCCCAATATAGAAAACTAAACATGGGCCGCCCAGACAGGGACAAAGGACGAGAAGAAGATATGGGGTGGATGACCGGATTCGAACCGGCGACCCCCAGAGCCACAATCTGGTGCTCTAACCAACTGAGCCACACCCACCATATC
>CAJUIK010000080.1:5277-7871 GCA_910585875.1 uncultured Eubacteriales bacterium
GACTCGAACCCCCGACCTACTGCTTAGAAGGCAGTTGCTCTATCCTGCTGAGCTACGGGCACATATCCCAACGGCAAGCCGCAATGGAGCGGGTGATGGGAATCGAACCCACGTAGCCAGCTTGGAAGGCTGGAATTCTACCATTGAACTACACCCGCAAAACAATTCAGCTTTACAAGCATACCATATCAACGGCTTTTTGTCAACATCCATTTTTGGAACCCCGGCCCTTTTTTTGGGGGGCCGGGGCGCCCTTTTCTTTTTAATGCGTCTCCAACAGAGTTTTCTCGCCATCGGAAGTGACGCGAATGGACGTAATTGGGTTCTGGTACGCCGCAATGATCGCCGCAGCGGCCTTGTCCTCGATTTCCTTCTGGACACAGCGGCGTAAATTCCTCGCCCCGTATTTAATAGAATACGACTTTTCCACCAAAAAGTCAAGAGTTAAATCGTCAAAAATCAGCTGGACGCCGTTTTCTTTTAGAGCGGCGGCCAGATCTTCCAGCATAATCCGGGCAATAGCGGCAAAATCCTGCTTAGTCAGCTGGTTGAAGGCCACGATTTCGTCGATTCGATTGATAAATTCCGGCCGCATGATATCCCGCAAGGCTTTCATGGCCTTTTCCTGCCCCTGCTCAGAGACGGTGCGGCCAAAGCCCACAGAGCCGTCCTTGCGGTCTGATCCGGCGTTGGAAGTCATGATGATCACCGCGTTTTCAAAAGAAACCCGGCGCCCTTGGGAGTCTGTGGCCACCCCGTCGTCCAAAATTTGCAGCAGCACGTTGAGCACATCCGGGTGGGCCTTTTCAATTTCGTCAAACAACACCACCGAATGGGGGCGGCGGCGGATTTTCTCCGTCAGCTGCCCGGCCTCGTCATAACCCACATAGCCTGGAGGTGCGCCGATGAGCCGGCTGACGCTGTGCTTTTCCATATATTCGCTCATATCCAAGCGGATCAGGGCGTCAGGCGTATCGAATAAATCCGCCGCCAGGCATTTCACCAGCTCGGTTTTGCCAACGCCGGTGGGGCCTACAAAGATAAAAGACACCGGCTTGCGCTTGGGCGAAACCCCCGCCCGGCTGCGGCGGATGGCGGCGGCCACGGCGGCCACGGCCTCGTCCTGGCCCACGACCCGGTTTTTCAGCCGGGTTTCCAGATGGTTCAACCGTTCAAATTCCTGCTGGCGCACCTTGCTGGCGGGGATCTTGGTCCACCGCTCGATGACCAAAGCCAGATCCTCCACTGTCAGCTGAGGCTTAGCCTGGGCCCGCAGCTGGCCCAGGCGCTGGTCGATTTGCATCTGGCGGCTGCGGATATAGGCCAGCCTCTGGTAAACGCCGGTTTCGTCTGGATTCTGCATCAGCTCCTCCTGCTCGGCGTCCAAAGCCGCCCCCTCTTCTTCCAGCCGGCTCCGCTCGTTGATATCCTGGTTTTTCAGGTTGATTTCTGAGCAAGCCTCGTCGATGAGATCGATGGCCTTGTCGGGCAAAAACCGGTCGTTGATATACCGCTCGGAGAGATAGACCGCCTGCCGGGCGGCTTCGTCCCCGATTTCCACCCCGTGAAAGCTCTCATAATAGCCCCGAATACCCTTGAGGATATCCACCGTCTGCTCCAAAGAGGGTTCGTTGACTGTAACAGGCTGGAACCGTCGCTCCAGGGCGGAATCCTTTTCAATATACCGGCGATATTCCTTAAAAGTCGTGGCGCCGATTATCTGCACTTCGCCTCGGGAAAGGGCGGGCTTCAGGATGTTGGCGGCGTTCATAGAGCCCTCGGCGTCGCCAGCGCCCGCCAGGTTATGCACTTCGTCGATCACCAGGATGATATTGCCCAGATTTTTCACCTCGTCGATCAGGCCCTTCATCCGGCTTTCAAATTGGCCCCGGAACTGAGTGCCCGCCACCATAGCGGTCATATCCAGCAGCCAGACTTCTTTATTTTGCAGCTTAAACGGAACTTCTCCCTGGGCGATTTTCGCGGCCAAGCCCTCGGCCACGGCGGTTTTGCCCACGCCGGGCTCGCCAATCAGGCAGGGGTTGTTTTTCTGCCGCCGGTTGAGGATCTGGATCACCCGCTCGATCTCGCTCTCCCGGCCGATCACCCGGTCCAGCCCGCCCTCCCGGGCTTTTCGGGTCAGGTCGACGGCGTATCCGCTGAGGAATTTCCGTTTTTTATCCGGCTTTTTCTTCTTTTGGCCCCAACGGCCCCGCCGGCCTTGGCGCTCCTCGTCCTCCGGATCCTCTTGGGCCTGCATGGAAAAGAAGGGGATCACCGACGTGCGAGATTGATTTTCTTCCTCTTCTTCTTCGTTGTATTCGTCAAATTCTTCCGCGTCGTCCTCTTCCAAATCGTTGCCGACGCCGCGCATCAGCGCCGAAATCAGCTCTTCCGGGTTGGCGTTTTGCAGCTCCTGGGCCACGTTTTCAATATCGCTGTCCGTAATGCCAAAGCGCTCGATCATATCCGTCACCGGCTTGATATTCAGCTCTTTGGCGCACTGGAGGCACAGGCCCTCGTTGACGGCTTTGCCGTTTTCCAACCGCGTGACAAAGACGACGGCCACATTCTTTTTGCATTTAGAACAAAGC
>CAJUIK010000081.1:0-1307 GCA_910585875.1 uncultured Eubacteriales bacterium
TGACTCGAGCATAGGTGGCCATATAGGAAATCAAGCCGATGTTGGGACCTTCCGGGGTCTCGATGGGGCACAGGCGGCCATAGTGGCTGTAATGCACGTCCCGGACTTCCATGTTGGCCCGGTCCCGAGAAAGGCCGCCGGGGCCCAAGGCGGACATACGGCGCTTGTGCGTCAGCTCGGCCAGAGGGTTGTTCTGGTCCATGAACTGAGACAGAGGCGACGAGCCGAAAAATTCCTTAATAGCCGCTGTGACAGGCCGGATATTGATCAGGCTCTGAGGCGTCACCAGATCCAGGTCCTGGATGGTCATCCGCTCCCGGATCACCCGCTCCATCCGGCTGAAGCCGATGCGGAACTGGTTTTGCAGCAGCTCGCCCACGCTGCGCAGCCGCCGGTTGCCCAGATGGTCGATATCGTCCGCCGTGCCCACGCCGTTGGCCAAACAGTTCAGATAGTTGATAGAGGCCAGGATATCGTCCACAATGATGTGCTTGGGAATCAAGTCGTCCACGCTGTTCCGAACAGCCTCCAGCAGTTCTTCGCCCTGATGCTCCTGCATCAGCTGGCGCAGGACGGAAAAGCGCACCCGCTCATAAATCCCCAGCTCTTCTTCGTCGCATTCCACAAAGTCGCTCAGGCGCACCATGTCGTTGGAAAAGACCTTCACTTCCTTGCCTTCCACATCCACAAAGGCTGTGGAAACGCCCTTCCGCTCCAGCTCCGCCGCCTTTTCCCGATCCAAGGTCTGGCCGGGGACGGCCAGCACCTCGCCGGTCAGCGGGTCTGTGGCCGGGCGGGATAGCTTTTGGCCGCTGAGCCGCTTGGAAATGGCCATTTTCTTATTGAATTTATACCGGCCCACTGTGGAAAGGTCGTACCGTTTGGGGTCGAAGAACAGGTTGTTCAGCAGCGTCTGGGCGCTGTCCACTGTGGGAGGCTCGCCGGGGCGCAGGCGCTTGTAAATCTCAATCAGAGCGTCCTCGGTGGTTTTGATGGCGGAATCCTTGTCCAGCGAGGCCACAATGCGCTCGTCCTCGCCGAAAAGCTCCTTGATCTCCGCGTCTGTTCCGATGCCGATGGCCCGGATCAAGGACGCCACAGGCAGTTTGCGGTTTTTATCGATGCGCACATAGAACACGTCGTTGACGTCGGTTTCGTATTCCAGCCAAGCGCCCCGATAGGGGATGATGGTGCTGCTCAGCAGGGGCTTATCCGGCCGCTCGTTGTCCACGCCGTAATACATACCCGGAGAACGGACGATCTGGGACACCACCACCCGTTCGGCGCCGTTGATGATAAACGTGCCG
>CAJUIK010000081.1:1317-7683 GCA_910585875.1 uncultured Eubacteriales bacterium
ACGTGCCGCTGTCGGTCATTTTGGGGAAATCCCCCATAAAGATTTCCTGCTCTTTGATTTCGCCGGTTTCCTTGTTGCGCAGGCGCATCCGCACTTTGATCGGCGCCGCGTAGGTGGCGTCCCGCTCCTTGCATTCTTCCACAGAATACTTGGGCTCTTCCTCCATAGAATAATCCAAGAAGGTCAGCTCCAGGTTGCCGGTATAGTCGGTAATGGCGCCCACGTCCCGGAAAACCTCCCGCAGGCCCGTGTCCAAAAACCATTGATAGGATTTTTTCTGGACTTCGATGAGGTTGGGCATCTGGAGCACTTCTTTAGTCCGCGAAAAGCAGACCCGCTCTTTTTTGCCGCACTGGATCTTGCCGTACTTTTCCCAGTTGTACATTTGCCACACTCCGTTTCTTGTCAACTCGCGATACGCCAGGGTGCGTTGCGCCATTTCATCTTTTTTCTGTTGCCATTTTCTCAGGCTTTTGATACAATGGCCATGGTGAAAATGGTTTTTGCTTTGATTGCATATCGATGCAGTATATTATTTTAACATTTTCGTCGGTATAAGTCAACCCTTTTTATAGGTTTACGATCAGAAAATCGGTAAAAAACGCGCGCGGATATCTTGTCCGCGCGTTTATTTTATTTATCAAGGAAAGGAATAGCAGGCGGGGCCTCCCGCCCTTCGGGCTGCAAAACAGGCAAACCAAATCGGTTTGCCTGTTTTATTTTCGACAGGGTGAAACAACCGGCCGTTATCTCCTGTTTTTCCGGGCCAGCGCTCTGACAATCGCCCAATCCCCTGCGGCGCACAGCAGGACATAAACCGCCAGCCCCAGGGCGACTGCTTTGGGCCGAACCCAGGCTTTGGCGAAGTCGAAGGGGCCGAAGCGAAGCCTCGCCAACGCGCCGATCAGCGCCGCCAAGGGAATCGGCGCCAGCAGCCAAAGATTCAGCGGCCAAAATAGTTTATCCGCCCGGCGGCAGGAGTTCTGTTCCCCCACGATCCGTCCTACGGCGAAAACCATGCAGCCCATCGTCGTCACGACCAAACCGCCGCTGATACTCCGCGCCGTCTGCTCCTCTATCCAGCCGGCGACGGCGACCAGCAGGCCCACGGCGTTCAGCGCGGTGGCTACGACGGCAAAAATCCGAGCGTCGGCTTTTTTCGGCTGGGCCCTCTCCTCCCCTTTCAGCAGATAATCGGCGCTGACTTGGAAAAACCGGCTGAGGGCCAGCAGTTTATCAAGCTCGGGCAAGCTCTGGTCCATCTCCCATTTGCTCACCGCCTGACGGGACACGCCCGTCCGGTCTGCCAGCTCTTCCTGAGAAAGGCCCTTGCTCCGACGCAGTTCCCGAATGCGCTCTCCCAACCCGACCGGCCCTTCCTGCGCCGTCCGTTCCATGTCGTTCAAATTGTCCATATCGACGTCCTCCTTTTTGTGATGGGTCTATTCTGCCAAATCCGGCGGTTGCGTTCCACCAATCCGCCCTGGAACTCTGTCAACCCGCAGTTGCGCCCGCCGACGCGCTTTCTATCAGCGCCGAAGCGGCCCAAACTCTTGAACGCCAAAAGGCGGAAGACTCATGGTCTTCCGCCTTGTTCGTCTTATGGTTCGGACGGAGGATCGTCCTCGTCGTCAGGGATCGAATGGACGGGCTGGTCCGGTTCCGGCTGGGGGTCGGGCCGGTTATCCGGCTGATTCGGGTCTATCGGCGTCACAATACCGCCCGGCGGCGTTTCGGGGGATTCAGAATCTCCAGGCTGCGTGGGTTGATTGGGCCGATTCGGCTGGTCGGGGTTGTCCGGGTCGTCGGGATTTTCCGGGCCGTTCGGGTCCTCCCCGTCTATCGGCTCTTCCTCTTCCGGCCGATTGCCGTCGTTTTCAGGGTTGTGTACCGTACAGACATGGTTCATCGCCCCTTCTCCAGAGGCCGCCGGATATCCGCTGGTATCGCTGCCCGGCGCCACATAGCCGCCGTCGGAAACCCGCACGCCGGCTGTGGGGAAGCTGCGGTCCACAGACAGCAGCCCCACTGTTCTGATTTCTTCTTTGGGGCAATATTCGTTGGCAATCATGTTGGTGGTTCCGTCGATTTCCACTGGGACGTGGACGTCGCAGCTGGCCCCAGGCGCGTCTCCTGGCGCCAGCCGGACGGCGATCGATCGATTGCCCCGGGGGTCCGCTTGGCAGTATTCGCTGACTCGCAGGCCGCTGTCGGCGCAGACATAGATCGTCTTCATCTCGGTTTTTCTGTCAAAACTGGCGTTTTCCAGCCCCTCGTGAACCCGCTCCATCACGCTCTTCCAGATGGCCAGGGCCGGGTTGGTTTTCACTCCTTTCACCACCTGGGGTTTGTCATAGCCAAACCAAACGCCGGCGGTGTAATAAGGCGTCATGCCGACAAACCAGCGGTCAAAATCGTCGTCGGTGGTGCCGGTTTTGCCCGCCGTCTCAATACCGGATATTTTGGCTCGAGCGCCGGTGCCCTGGGGGCCCGTCACCACGTTGGTCAAGAAATCCAGCATATAGTCGGCCGTCTTTTGGGACATGGCCTCCACTGTATCCGGCGTGTTGTCCAGCAGCACGTTGCCCTGAGCGTCGTAGACCTTGGTATAAACCCGGGGCTTGTTGTAATATCCGTAATTTCCAAAGGCCGCGTAGGCCGCCGTGATATCCATCACAGAAACGCCGTCGGTCAGGCCGCCCAGGGCCAGCGGGCTCAGAGCCACGTCGGAAACCTGGCGGGAATTGCCCTTTTTATCGGTGATCGTCCGGCCGGGTTCCAGCGGCAGTCCCATATTCTGCGTGGCAAACTCAAAGGATTTCTCTGGCGTCATAGTTTTCACCAGGTCCACCGGAATGGTGTTGGTGGAAACCTCAATAGCCTTGCGCACCGTCATCCGCCCCTGCCACACGCCGCCGTTGGTGGAGTTTTTGGGCCAGCCTCTGGCATTGATGGAAAAATCTTTGGGCACGTCGTCCATCACAGAAGCCGGGGTGATAAAGCCGTATTCCAAGGCCGGGGCGTAAACGCTTACCGGCTTGATGGAAGAACCTGGCGACCGGGTGGTGCGGGTGGCTCGATTGAGCACCAGATTGCCCGTCTTGGCGCCCCGCCCGCCGTACAGCGCCTTCACTTCGCCGGTGCGCTGGTCTATAATCACCATGGCGCATTGGGGCATCTTTCCGTCCTCCCCCAATATGCCGGGGAGGTTGTCCGTATCCAGGAACACTGCGTCCATCTGGGCCTGGATCTCCGGATCCAGGGTGCTGACGATGCGCAGGCCGCCGGTGTAGATCATCTGCCGGGCCATTTCCTTGCTGTAGCCCTTCTCGCGCATCAGGTCTTCCACCACGCTGTTGAACACTTCGTCGATGAAATAAGACCAAACCTGCTCTTCGTCGTCCTCCCCGCCGTCCTGCCACAGCTGAAGCTCTTGGGCTTTGGCCTCCCGGGCCTGGCTTTCGCTGATAAAGCCATATTGCTGCATTTGGTCCAACACCAGGTTCCGCCTGTCCCGATTGAATTCCGGGAAACGGATGGGGTCGTATTTATAGGGGTTTTTAGTGATGCCCGCGATGGCGGCGCATTCCACCAGCGTCAGCTGATCCAGCTCTTTTCCAAAATAGACTTTGGCCGCCGCCCGAACGCCGTTGGCGCCCTGCCCCAGGTAGATGGTGTTCAGGTAGAGCTCCAGGATATCGTCTTTTTCGTATTTCTTGTCCAGCTCCAGCGCCCGCATGATCTCCGAAACCTTTCGCTTGACGGAAGTCTCGTCGTCGCCGGTGATATTCTTAATCAGCTGCTGGGTGATGGTTGAGCCGCCGCCGAAATTATCCCGGATGGGGATCACATAGTTGATAGCCGCGCCGATGGACCGCCGCCAATTGACGCCGTTGTGTTCATAAAAGGTGTTGTCCTCAATGGCCACAAAGGCGTCCTGGAGCTCTTTGGGAATCTCGTCGATATCCGCCCAGATCCGGTTTTCCCGGCCGTGCAGCTCTTCCAGCGTCTGCTCGTTGCCATTTTTGTCGATATATGTGACGAAGCTGGTGAAATTCAGCCGAAAATCGTTCAGATTGATATCGATATTGGGATTGATGTATTTATGAATATAGAGAGCGAACGCCATGCCGCAGATGGCGGCGCTGGTGATCCCCACCAATATAATGGACAGCAACACAAAGGGAATGGGCCGCATCCCATTGAACATTCGCCGTTTCTGCTTTTTGCGCCGCTTTTTCTTGGGCGCCGCCCGGCCTTCTTGTTGCGGGTTGACCTGATTGCTCAAAATTACGCTCCTTTCCGCTTTAGCCCCCAAAAAACAGAGATTTTTGGAGGATCCTTTCTATTTTAGATTGGATTCCCGAGAAACGAATCCTCAGAAATCCCTATCGCGCCTCTTGACGCCGGCACATTCTCGGATGGTTCCGCCGCGGCGAAAACGCTGTTTCTCATTATACCACACTTTATCCTCCTTGCCACAAAAAACGCGAAACTTTTTGTATAGAAAAGGGCAGCTTAGGAAAAAATAAACAGAAGAAACCTCAAAGGAGGATGGAAGTTTATGAAATCTGTCAGAACGCGCTTGTTCGCCCTGTGCGCCGGTCTGTGCGCCGCCTTTTCCATGGCGCTGGCCGCCGCCTTTGTCCCCCAAAGCCAGCCCGCCCCGGCCCGGGAACCGGAGCCCCAGGCCGCTCCGCCTTCCCTGCCGGCCGAAAATATCCAGCCGGTGGAGCAGGCGGTTTACCGCTATGTAGCCCGGGATTACAACGGAAAAATTGCTATTTACCCCTCGGCCCAGGCCCTTCAGCCCCAATACGTCACCGATTTTGACACCTCCGCCCTGCCCCAGCGTGACCGGGAGCTTTTGCAGCAGGGCATCGGCCTGCGGGACGAGGAAGAGCTGCAAATGCTGCTGGAGGATTACGGCAGCTGATTATCGCTTTTGCCGATAAACCGCCCCCGGCTCATAGCCCTTTTCAATGGCCTGCTTCCGCCGATTGACTGGCAAAAACCCAGCTGGTATAATGAAAAAAAGAGCGGCCGCCGGGGTTTCCCGGCGGAAGCCGCCGGAACCGCGGGTTCCAGATTGATTGGAGGAAACTGCCATGTATAAAGTAGACGCCCGGGGCGAAGCCTGCCCCAAGCCCGTACTGATGACCAAAGCCGCCGTGCTGGCCGGCCAGGAAGAGATTGAAACCCTGGTGGACAACCCCACCGCCGTGCAGAATATCGGCCGTTTTGCCGCCAGCGTGGGTTATACTTGCGAGAGCGCGGCGCTGGACGGCGTTTATACCGTCACGCTGAAAAAGGACCCCAACGCCGCTCCCACCGAGGCGGACGCCTATGAAGACCGGTCCTGGGCGGTCTTCTGCACAGAAAACCGCATCGGCGCTGTGGACAACGAGCTGGGCCATAATCTGGCCAAAATGTATTTCTACACCCTGACGCAGCTGGACTGCCCTCCCTCCGTCGTCGCGTTTATGAACGAAGGCGTTTTCTTGCCCTGCCAGGAGGAGCAGGTGATTGAAAACCTGAAAACCTTGATGGAAAAGGGCACAAAGGTTATGGTTTGCGGCACTTGCCTGAATTATTACAACATCAGCGACAAGCTGGGCTGCGGCATGGTCAGCAATATGTATGAGATTGTCGAGGCTGTCTCCGCCTGCGGAAAGATGATGAAAATCTGATGGAACGCCAGGATTTTTACGTCATTTCTTTTGAAAACACCCACTCGGCCATGGAGGCCCAAAAGCAGCTGAAGGGCCGTTACGCCATCACCGTGATCCCCACCCTGCGGGAGATTTCCCAGAGCTGCGGCATTTCGGTGATGCTGCCGGAAATGAGCCGGGAAGAGGCGGTCGCCGCCGCCCTGAGCCTGGAAATGGAGCCGGGGATGTATCAGCTCTATTACGCCCAAGGCGACCGCTCCTGCCGCGCCGTCTCCCCGGTCGAGACGGCGCGACGGCCGTAGCTCCTGTGGGCGCTGTGGGCGGGCATTGTGCTCGACTGCACTGGACTTTTATTCGAAAGACGAATACAAAAAACCCTCCTTTGGGAGGGTTTTTTTGTTATGCTTAGACCTTATCTTTCGCCAGCCCCTTGCCAAAGGGGGATTCCTCCCCCGGCCGAGGCTGCCGAGCATGGCGGGCGATTCCACCGCCGCGCTAACGCGAGCCTGGCCGCCGGGCCATCCCGAGGCAAAAAAGAACCGGCCCGAGGGCCGGTTCTTTCTGGGGTGATTCGTTTGAGTTTTCAAGCAGTTTTACTTCACGATGTGACGATACAGGAAGGTCACGATCTGGCCCCGTGTGCAGTTGTCGGCGGGGCTGAAGGTTGTTTCGGTTGTGCCGGTGGTGATGCCGT
>CAJUIK010000082.1 GCA_910585875.1 uncultured Eubacteriales bacterium
CTAACAAAAGATATTATACTCGCCCGCCGGCCGATTGTCAAGAGATAAATGCTATCGGCGGCAATTTTTTCTTTGCCGCAGGCGGCGAACAAAAAGAACGCCGCTTTGCAAACACAAAGCGGCGCATATCTCTGGAGCGGGCGAACGGATTTACACCGCTATCTCTTGCCGGGAAGGCAAGCGGCTTAAAAATTAGCCCACACCCACTGGAGCTAGAAGTCGGATTCGAACCGACGACCTACGCATTACGAATGCGTTGCTCTACCGACTGAGCTATACTAGCGCGTCCTGAACGCTCATTTATTATACAAGACGCCGGAGCTTTTGTCCAGCTTTTTTTGAAAATAATTTAAAATTCTTTTTCCGCAGGAGCTCCCTCCTCGGAAGTCTTTCTTCAAGATGGATTTTTTCCCTCGGATATGATATAATTCTTGTCGCAATTGCAAAAGACAGGAGGAAACATGCAATGAATGCAAAACGCCTTTTCCGGCGGTTCTCTTCTCTGCTGCTGGCCTTGCTGCTGGCCCTGCCGCTCTTCGGCTGCGACGCGCTGCTCCTTCCCGCAGACGAGCCCGCCGGATCGGCAGACCAGGAAAGCCCCGGCGTCCCGGAACAGCCGGAAACCCCGCCGACAGAAAATACGGTCGAAGAAGCCCCGCCAGAATCTCAGCCGTCGGAATCAGAGGAAACCAGCCTGGCCGAAGACGGTTGGTACTCCTCAAAGGAAGACGTGGCGCTGTATCTTCATCTTTACGGCCGTCTGCCGGACAATTTTGTCTCCAAGGCGGACGCCCAGGCCGCGGGATGGACCGGCGGCAATGTGGAGCGATATACCGGCGAAGGGACGGCCATAGGCGGCAGCCGCTTCGGCAATTACGAGGAATTGTTGCCTAAAGCAGAAGGCCGAACCTATCAGGAGTGCGACATTGACACAGTAGGCGCTTCCTCTCGAGGCGCCAAACGCATCGTCTTTTCCAACGACGGTCTGATCTATTACACAGACGACCATTACGAGAGCTTTGAATTGCTCTATGGAGAGCCATGATGAAGACAATTCTACTGGAGGGCGGTTCGCTGGCCCAACGGGATCGAGCCATGGAACTGCTGGGCGCGGCCTTTCATTTCCCCGCCTGGCGGGGCCGGAACCTGGATGCTCTGTGCGACTGCTTGTGGGAGCTCAGCCAGCCCACGACGCTGGAAATCCAAAACCACAACCAAACAGCCGTCTCCCCCTTTGGAAGCAGGCTTTTGCAGGCGCTGGAGCAATGCGCCGCCGAAAACCCCCGCTTCTCCCTGATTCTGCGATAATACGGCGTTTTACCCCCTCAACTTCCTATGGAAAGGCAGGACGCTATGAAACCCAAATTGGACAAACAGGAATCCCGAGCCCTGGCGGCCATCATCTTGGGCTTGGCTTGGCCCACCATCGTGGAGCAGGTGATGCACACCGCCGTGCAGTACATCGACACCGCCATGGTGGGCGCTCTGGGCGCTCGGGCAACGGCGGCGGTGGGCGCCACCAGCACAGTGGGATGGCTGGTTTTCGGCATGATCTCTGCTTTTGGCGTGGGGTTTTTGGCCGTCATTGCCCGGGCCTGCGGCGCAGGGGACCGGGAAGCCGCTCGGCAGGCGGCGGGCCAAGCCGTTTTAGTCACGCTGGCCGTGGGGGCGGTCTTTACCGCTCTTCCCTTGGCTCTGAGCAACGTTATTCCGGCCTGGATGCAGGTGGAAGCCGAGATTCGTCCTTTGGCCTCCTCCTATTTCTTTATCCTCTATCTGCCCATGCTGCCCCGGACGGCCAGCGCCATCTTCGGCACGGCTCTGCGGGCCGCCGGCGACACCAAAACCCCTATGAAAGTGGGCGTCATTGTCAATCTAATCAATATCGCCCTGAATTTTCTTCTCATTTATCCTTCTCGCACAGTCACGGTCTTTTCCGTTTCCTTCGTCCTTCCTGGCGCGGGGCTGGGCGTCGTCGGCGCGGCGGCGGCCAGCGCCGTCGCCTATACTTGGGGCGGCCTGCATATTTCTTGGGCCTTGTGGCGCCATCCCCTGCTCTCTCCCAAAGGCGCCAGCCTGCGGCCGGATAGGCGAATTCTCAAGCCCTGCCTGAAAATCGCCTTCCCAAATATGCTTCAGCGCTTTGGAACCTCTCTGGGTTTCGTGGCCTTTGCCGCCATGATCAATTCTCTGGGGCACATCTCTACTGCGGCCCATACCATCGCCAACACCGTGGAATCCGCTTTTTATATCCCTGGCTATGGGATGCAGACCGCCGCCGCCACTCTAACGGGCAACGCCTACGGCGCAGGGGACGGCCGACGCATGAAAAATCTGGCCTCTGTTTTTATCCCCATCGAAATCGGCTTGATGATTCTTTCCGGCGGCGCGCTGTTCGCTTCCGCGCCGGCGCTGATGGGGTTGTTTTCCTCCAATCCGGAGGTGGTTTCTCTGGGCGTCGTGGTGCTGCGGATGGTGGCCGTCTCCGAGCCGCTGTACGGCTTTTCTATCATTATCGAGGGTATGATGATGGGAGTCGGCAAGACGAAGGAACCCTTCCTTTACAATGTGTTAGGAATGTGGTGTGTGCGCATCGCAGGCTCTTTTCTCTGCACACAGCTACTGGATATGGGGTTGGTCGCGGCTTGGGCCTGCATGATCGCCCACAATATGCTGCTGTTTGTCTTTTATCTCGTCGCCTATCTTCGGGGTTCCTGGAACCCTTTGCAGGAAAAAGCCGCGGCAAACGGAATAACATAAAGAAAAAGGAGAGTTCTCATGGGGTTTCGAGATAAAATTGCCGTCGTCACCGGCGGCGCCAACGGCATCGGCAAATGTATCGCCCAGCAATTTGAAAAAGAAGGCGCTCAAGTCTGTATCGTCGATCTGGCGGAAAACCCCTGTTTTGTAGGGGACATAGCGGACCCAGAGGTCCTGCGCCGGTTCGCGGACCAAACCATCGGCCGGCACGGCCATATCGACTATCTGATCAACAACGCCAAACCCCTATCTCTGGGCGTCGACCGATGCGATTACGAGCAATTCAATTACGCCCTTCGGGTGGGCGTCTCCGCCCCCTTTTTGCTGACTCAGCTCTTTCTCCCCTATTTCCGTCCAGGCGCCAGCATCGTCAATATCTCTTCCAGCCGAGATCGGATGAGCCAGCCCTTTACCGAAAGCTATACCGCCGCCAAAGGCGGCGTTTCCGCGCTGACTCACGCCTTAGCCGTTAGTTTGGCGGGCAAAGTCCGCGTCAATTCCGTCTCCCCCGGATGGATCGACGTTCATTCTGCCGTTTACGCCGGCCCAGACGCCAGCCAGCATCCGGCGGGCCGGGTCGGCAATCCTATGGACATTGCCAACGCCGTCCTGTTTCTCTGTTCAGACCAAGCCGGTTTCATCACCGGCCAGGATCTGTGCGTAGACGGCGGCATGACCAAATTGATGATTTATCATGACGACTTCGGTTGGAACTATCAAGACTGACCCCTTTCGCTTCTCAAGAAACGCCCCGGCGGAGAAAATCCCGCCGGGGCGTTGTTCAGCAGAAAAAGCGGTGTCCTTCCATCTCGAAACAATACGTCAGTTGGCGCTCAAACCAATTGGCCGTTTTTTTGCCAGTATATCGAGGGGCGTAAAAATACAAGGCGCCGCCGGTGGTGTCCGGCTGGTAGACGGCGGCGTAAACCGCGTTGATGGTGTCGGCGTCCGGCTTCCACTTGGGGGCATAATAATTTTTGATGGACACGGGAAACTGATTGGGGGCGTGGAGCACCTCTGAGACGCTGCCTGGGAATTGAGGGGCCAGCACCCGGTTGACGATGACGTTGGCCACCGCCACTTTATGGGCATAACTGGCGCCGTGGACTTCCCGTTCCACAACGTGCTCAATCATAGACACCTCTTGGGGGGAAAGGGCGATTTTTGCCTTGGGGGCGGGCTGGGCGGCAGAAGCCATAACCGCTTTGGCAGGCTCCTTCTTGGAAGCGGGGGCTTCCGGCAGAGGAGATTCCGCAATCATCGGCCTGGCGCCGTTTTGCCCCCATTCCGCCGCCATATCCGCCAGGCGGGCAGTCGCGCCGGCCATCTCTCCCTTGGCCTGAGCCGCTTCTATTGGGCCGGCTAACGCCGCCAACAAGCCCGCCGTCAGCAGGGCCGTCTTCCGAGTCCATTTTTTGTCCATTGATGGGTCCTCCTTTTGCTGTCCGCCCTTCGTCCTGCTTGCAATCCAACCCCTCTTCTGGTATAATTGGTTAATATCTACTGATTCTACTGCATCAAAACGGAGGGCTCGTCCATGTCGTTTTTCTTTTATGGGTTTGACGCTATCAGCCTGGGATGGCTGTGCCGAGGCCTTTTTTCCTTGGCCCGCTGGTTCCAGGCCCGCCGCTATGTCGGGCCTGTCCAGGGAAAGGTGATCCGCTATCGCCCAAATTTCCATTGGGGAGGGCGTTTTATAGCCACAGTGGAATATATGGCCGAGGGCTCGCTGTACCGCCGACCTTGGGTCCCGACGCCTTGGCGAGAAGAATTGCAGGAGGGAAAACCGGCGGAGCTGCTGTACGACCCGCAAAATCCTCTCCATTTTGTGCTGGCCGGCGACAACATTCTGCTCCGTCAAGGCCTATCCGGCCTGTTGCTCGCGCTGTGCTATCTTTTGCTCGCCTTTGGATACCGTCGGTTCTCGTAAGGCAGTATGCCCAATCTGCCCAATTTTATTATATTTTGACGGGAAATCGACTTGAGAAACGTCAAAGCGCTTTCGAGCCGCTGAAAAAATAACCTCTTCCCCCTCAGCGCGCGATTAAAGCGCAAAAAGCCGGACGGCGTCTGTATGCAAAAGACGTCGTCCGGCTTTTTCTTGCCAATGTATTGGATCTTAAATTTTTTCAGCTCTCTTTTTCAATCAGGGCCACGGCGTAGGCTTTGACTCCTTCTCCCCGACCGGTAAAGCCCAAAGTTTCCTCGGTTTTTGCTTTGATATTCACCTGATCTGAGCAGATATCCAGCGCCCGAGCCAAATTCTCCTTCATCTGTCCAAAATAAGGGGAAAGCTTTGGCCGCTGGGCCACGATCACAGCGTCGATATTGACGGGCCTCCAACCGGCGCGCTTCAGCAAAGCGCCGGTTTGCTCCAACAGCTTCATGCTGTCCGCGCCCCGATAGGCCGGATCGGAGTCAGGAAAATGGACGCCGATATCGTCCATGCCGGCGGCGCCCAGCAGGGCGTCGATAACGGCGTGGGCCGGGGCGTCGGCGTCGCTGTGCCCCAGCAACCCCTTTTCATAAGGGATTTCTACGCCGCACAAAATCAGTTTGCGCCCCTCCGTCAGTCGGTGTACGTCGTACCCGTTTCCAATCCGCATGGTCATAAAGCCCCTCCGCTTTTGCAATCGTTTATTTCATTCGGGCCAGCAGAGCTTGGGCCACGTCCAAGTCCTCCGGCGTGGTAATTTTGATGTTTTCATAATAACCGGGCACAACCGCCGGGCGAACATGGAGACGTTCCACCGCCGAACAATCGTCGGTCGTCGGCGCCCCCTGCTCCAGCGCTTGAACCAAAGCGGCTTTCAGCAGGTCAATATCTGTGGCCTGAGGCGTCTGGACGGCATATAACGTCGCTCTGTCCGGCGTTTGGACGGCCATACCGTCTTCCACCACCTTTACCGTGTCTTTGACGGGAACGGCGGCAGTGGCGCATTGGTAGACGTAGGCTTTTTCACAGACAGCCTCGATCAACTCCGGCGTCACAAACGGGCGGGCCCCATCCTGCACCAAGGCGAAACGAGCCTGGGGGTTGCATTCGCACAAAGCCTTATAGACGCTTTCCGCCCGGCTGGCGCCGCCGCGGATCACTTTTGTGGCCTTTTTAATCTGAAATTGCCGACAGATTTCCGTCAGCGGCAGCAAATTTTCCTCTGAGGAGGCCACTATGATTTCGTCGATGTGACCGCAATGCTCCAAAGCCAACAGAGCGTAAGCCGCCACAGGCACGCCGTCCAACTCGGCCAGCAGCTTATTGATCCCCTCCATCCGGGAAGCGCCCCCCGCCGCCGCCAACACGGCCGACGTATAGGGCCGCCGCTCTTTTTTTTTGAGAAAGCGTTCCAGCAAGAAAAGGCCTCCCTCGGTTCTATACTCGCGATCTTCGCCGGAAAAACGCCGGCTGCCTCTCTGTTATTTATACCAATATCGTATCGATAATATGCTCGATTTCGTCATAATCCCGATCCAACACCAGGGCTAACTCGGATATGACGATTTTTTTCGCGCTGGACAGCATCTTCCGTTCGCCAGTGGACAGATTTTTCTTTTTATCCCGCCGACGCAAAGTTCGGATGACCACCGCCACTTGGCGCATATCGCCGCTGCGGATTCGGGCCATGTTTTCCTTGTACCGCTGGCTCCAGTTGTGCTCATATTCCACCGGCGCTTCGTCCAGTGAAGAAAGCATTTCTTCGGCCTCTTCCGGCGTCATAGTCTGCCGCAGGCCCACTGCGTCGCAGCTGTCGCAAGGCAGTAGCAACGTCAGCGAGCCAACCGAAAAGCGAATCAAATAGAATGTCTTGGGGCCTTCTTTCTCGTTGCGGCTCACAATTTCTTCGATTACGCCAGCCCCGTGCATGGGGTGAACCACTTTTTTACCGACTGTATACATCCCTGCCGCCTCCTTTTGATTGAGCCGCGATACAGATCGATCCCTCGCTTCGCTTTTCAAAACATTTGTTGATTTTTAGATGATTTCAACAAAAATTCTACGTTTCAACGTCCTTTTTTCTATTATACCCCCAATTCATACAAAAAACAAGGTGTTTTTCCCAGGCTCGTTTTGCCCTTTCCGGCTTCCTGCTCTCCATTTTTTCCAAAAAATTCACGATTTTTTTACTTTGTTTCTCCGAATATCCAGCAGGAATCTGGGCAAAATGGTTCTGTTTTTATCATTTTTGTGTAAAAAGACAGGTTTCTCCTTGGATGATTCCAAAATATTCGTTGAAAAAAATTTATTTTTCGTCTTTTTCGTCGTTTTCTGACAATCCGACGGGGAGTGTTACAAAAGGTTTTTCCAAAGCCAAGCACAGGGAAATGACGCTTCGAGAACCGGGAGATTTGCCGTCCCACAGGCACAGCACATAATCCGCCAAGCGAACAATCTGGTTGTTGCGCAGGATGGGCGCCAGCTTGCCGAAATTTTTGTAATCCGGCAAAAATTCTTTCAGAGGCAGGCCATGCTCCCGGGCGTACCGGCGGGCCAGGCGATCCGCTCCTTGGGCGCCGCCGCTGATAATCAAGCTGGTCTGGGCCGGGATATGCCGGCCGATGAGCCAATAATCCCCAGGTCCGGCTGTGCGGGAACCCACAATCGCAGTCTTCATGCTCTTTCCCCCTTCCGCCTCTCTCCAATTTGCAAGATTGTAAATAGAATACCATTATTCTTCGCAAGTATCGGCGGCCGACCCGGGCATAGTATTGCTGTGGCAGAAAGGAGTGAACGCCAATGCAAAAACGAGAAAAATGGGTTCGAGCCCTTTGTATTTTAGGCAAATGCGCCGGCGGCGCCGGCCTGGCCCTGGCGGCGGCTCTGCTGCTCTTTCCCCTGCCGGGCAAAGCCGCGGCGGCTTCTGCCCCGGCTCAGATCGACAGCGTCAACGTAGCCAAAACCGATTCGGGCGAAACC
>CAJUIK010000083.1:0-2013 GCA_910585875.1 uncultured Eubacteriales bacterium
AAAAGTGATCGTTTCCTATAAGGACGACGCCACCGCCTTTAACGGCGAAAAAAAGGGCACCATCGCGGGCAAGGGCGTGATCAACAACAAGATGACCAACCATCTGATGAGGCGGTTGGAGCAGGCCGGCGTGCCCACCCACTATGTGGAGCAGCTTTCGGACACTGACACTGTGGTGAAAAAGGTGTCCATTGTGCCGCTGGAGGTGATTATCCGCAATATCTCCGCCGGCTCCTTCGCCAAGCGGTACGGCGTGGAAGAGGGCATCGTCTTTGACGCGCCCACCATCGAGTTTTCCTATAAGAACGACGATCTGGGGGATCCGCTGATCAACGATTACCACGCTCTGGCTTTGAAGCTGGCTTCCAAAGAGGAGATTGAGCAGATTAAAGAGTATGCATTCCGAGTCAACCAGCTGCTCAAGGGCTTTATGAAGGAAATCGGCATCGACCTGGTGGATTTCAAGCTGGAATTCGGCCGGCTCAGCGACGGGACCATCGTGCTGGCCGACGAAATTTCGCCGGACACCTGCCGCCTGTGGGACGAGAAGACCCACGAAAAGCTGGATAAGGACCGCTTTAGAAGGGATCTGGGCGGCGTGGAAGACGCCTATCAGGAAGTGATGCGCCGTCTGATGGGCGACAAATAACGCGCCGCGCCCTTTGCGATAGACCAACTGAAAGAGCGAAAGCAAGCAGAAAGCGGAAAATAGGAGGAAAGCTTTTATGCAGGACAAAATTCATGAGGAATGCGGCGTTTTCGGCATCTATGACAACGACGACATGGGCGTGGTGGAATCCGCCTATCTGGCGCTGTACGCCTTGCAGCACAGAGGGCAGGAGAGCTGCGGCATCGCCGTCAACGACGACGGCGTCATCAGCAGCTATCGGGATCTGGGCCTGGTGTCGGATGTATTCAAGCCGGAATCCCTGGAGCGGCTGGGCTCTGGTAAAATGGCTTTGGGCCATTGTCTCTATGGGACTGCGGAGAGCAACAAGCGGGAAAACGCTCAGCCCATGACGATCCGCCATGTGAAAGGACAAATGGCCATCGCCAACAACGGCTCTATCCTCAACGCTCTGGATTTGAGAGAAAAACTGGAGATGCAGGGCGCCATTTTCCATTCCACCAGCGACGCGGAGCTGATCGCCCACATGATCACACGGGAGCGGCTGACCTCCAAATCCATTGAAGACGCCATCTGCAACGCCATGGACAAGTTGTACGGCGTGTATTCCCTGCTGGTGATGTCTCCCAGAAAACTCATCGGCGTGCGGGACCCTCTGGGTCTGCGGCCTTTGAGCATCGGCAAATATAAAGACAGCTATGTGCTGGCTTCGGAAACCTCCGCCATCGACAGCGTGGGCGCCCATTTCCTGCGGGACGTGAAGCCTGGAGAGATTGTTATCATCGATGAAAACGGCTTGCGGAGCATCGAGAAGCATTGCGGCCAGAAGAGCCACCTGTGCGTGTTTGAATTTGTCTATAACGCCCGGCCAGATTCTGTGGTCGAAGGGACCAGCGTTCACCTGGCCCGGCAGAAAATGGGCGAATTTTTGGCCAAGGACCATCCGGTGGAAGCCGATTTGGTGATGGGCGTGCCCGACAGCGGCAACGACGCCGCCTTGGGCTATGCCAACGCCTCGGGCATCCCCTATGGCACGGGCTTGCTGAAAAACAAGTATATCGGCCGCACCTTCATTCTAAATACCCAGAAGCAGCGAGAAAACGCCGTGCGCATCAAGCTCAACGCTATCGCCGACGTGGTGCGAGGCAAGAGAATCGTGCTGGTGGACGATTCCATCGTCCGGGGCACCACCTCTATGCGCATTGTGAAAATGCTGCGGGAGGCCGGCGCTAAAGAAGTGCATATGCGCATCGCCTCGCCCCCTTTCCGCTATCCCTGCTACTTCGGCACGGATATTGATTCTCCCGAGCGGCTCATCGCCAACAACATGACCATCGAGGAAATCGGCAAAAAGATCGGCGTGGACTCCCTGGGCTTCCTAAGCC
>CAJUIK010000083.1:2023-4458 GCA_910585875.1 uncultured Eubacteriales bacterium
GCCTGGAGGATATTGTGAACGTGGCGGAAAAATCCGACTGCGAGTTCTGCACAGGTTGCTTCAGCGGCCTGTATCCGCTGAATGTGGAAAACGCCGGAAAGGTTTCCAAGTTCGACCGCAAGTTCAGCGAAAATATCGACTGACGGGATTGACGATTGACTAAGCCCTTGCCGAAAAAGCCCGCCTGGGCCGACCAGGCGGGCCCCGGCTTTGAAAGATTGATGATTGAGAGGAAGCGGCATGAAGAGTTTTAGCGACAGTTATAAATCCGCCGGCGTGGACGTCACCGCTGGTTATCGGGCTGTGGAACTGATGAAGACCCACACCGCCCGAACCATGATCCCCGGCGTGCTTTCCGGCCTGGGGGGCTTCGGCGGCCTGTTCGAGCTGGATCTTTCCGGCATGAAAAACCCCGTATTAGTCAGCGGCACAGACGGCGTGGGCACCAAGCTTCGTCTGGCCCAGCTGATGGACAAGCACGATACCATCGGCGTCGACGGGGTGGCCATGTGCGTCAACGACGTGGTGTGCGCCGGCGCTAAGCCCCTGTTTTTCCTGGATTACATCGCCTGTGGAAAAAATATCCCGGAGAAAATCGCCGCCATTGTGTCCGGCGTGGCGGAGGGCTGCGTCCAGGCGGGTTGCGCCCTGATCGGCGGCGAGACCGCCGAACACCCGGGCATGATGGCTGAAGACGACTACGATCTGGCAGGCTTTACAGTGGGCGCAGTGGAAAAATCCCGCATTCTGGATCAGAGCCGAGTCAAGGCCGGCGACGTGATGGTGGCGTTGGCTTCCAGCGGCGTCCACAGCAACGGTTTTTCTCTGGTGCGCCGGGTCTTTGATATTGAAAACAAGCCCGATTTCCATTCGGACGAGCTGGGCGGCTCCCTGTGGGAGACGCTGCTGGCCCCCACCCGCATCTACGTCAAGCCTGTGCTGGCTTTGATGGATCAGATAGAGGTGAAATCCGTCTGCCATATCACCGGCGGCGGGTTCTATGAAAATATCCCCCGCGCCCTGCCCAACGGGCTGACGGCTAAGATTGAAAAAGACAAAGTTCAAACGCCGGCTATTTTCCGCCTGATTCAGAAGGAAGGGAATATCCCGGAAAAGGATATGTTCAACACCTTCAATATGGGCGTGGGAATGTGCTGCATCGTCTCGCCAGATCAGGCGGATCGGGCTGCGGAGCTGCTGAACAGCCAGGGCGAGAGGGCCTATATTTTGGGCGAGGTCGTCCCCGGCGACGAGGGCGTGCTGCTGTGGTAAGGGTCGCCGTGCTGGTGTCCGGCGGCGGCACCAATCTCCAAGCTCTGCTGGACGCTCAAAAGGCGGGCGATATTTCCAGCGGAAGCATCAGCCTGGTGGTCTCCAGCCGCCCCGGAGTCTATGCCTTGGAGCGGGCCGCCCAAAACAATGTGCCGGCGGAAACCCTGGCTCGAAAGAAATTTGCCGCTCAAGAGGAATTTGATCAAGCGCTGCTAAAGCTTTTGGAGCAATATCGGATTGACGTGGTCGTTTTGGCCGGTTTTCTGACCATTTTAGGGCCGGAAGTTATTCAGCGGTACCCCAACCGTATTCTCAATATCCATCCGGCCTTGATCCCATCCTTTTGCGGCAAGGGCTTTTATGGCTTGAAGGTCCATGAAGCGGCCTTGGCTCGAGGGGTGAAAGTCACTGGCGCCACGGCGCACCTGGTGAACGAAGAGGCGGACGGCGGGCCCATCCTGCTGCAAAAAGCGGTGGAAGTGGCTCCCGACGACACGGCGGAGACCCTCCAGCGCCGGGTAATGGAGCAGGCCGAGTGGAGCCTACTGCCCCAGGCGGTGGAGTTGGTTTGCCGCAAAGAGGGGCCGCTGCCCCGGCGAGAGGAGAACTGATATGAAAACCCAAGATCTGCGCCGCCTGTTGGCGGAAAATCCCTATCCTGGCCGGGGAATCGTGCTGGGCGTCACGTCGGACGGCAAGCAGTCTGTTGCTCTGTATTTTATCATGGGCCGCAGCGCCAACAGCCGCAACCGGGTCTTTGCCCAAGAGCCAGACGGCATTCGCACCCAGGCCCGAGATCCGGAGAAAATGGAGGACCCCAGTCTGGTGATTTACCATCCGGTCCGGCAGCTGGGCCGGGGCCTGATCGTCACCAACGGAGACCAAACGGATACCATTCGGCAGTATTTGGAGCGGGGGCAGACGCTGGAACAAGCTTTGCGCACCCGAGAATTTGAGCCGGACGGTCCCAACTGGACTCCTCGTATTTCCGGCCTGCTCAGCCCGGACGGCAGCTATAAGCTGTCTATTCTGAAAAGCGCCAATCCGGCGGGGAAGGGCTGCTTGCGGCAATTTTTTGACTATCCGCCTCAGCCCGGCTTGGGTCATTTTATCCATACCTACGCCCAGGACGGCTCGCCGCTGCCCAGCTTTGAAGGGGAGCC
>CAJUIK010000083.1:4468-4734 GCA_910585875.1 uncultured Eubacteriales bacterium
CCCCGGCCGGTTGAAATTGGCATGGATATGGACGATTTTGCGCGGCAGGTCTGGCAGAGCCTCAATGAGGACAACAAGATTTCTCTGTTTGTCCGGTATACCGATTTGGAAACAGGGAATTCTCGCCAGCTGATTTTCAACAAATATGAATAAGGCGGAGAATCTGGCCCGCCAATATCTGACCGGCCTGGCGGAAGCCTATCGCCAGGCTGGCGCCGGCCCGATGTGGGATGAATTTTTCACTGCGGCCCATGGCGCGGCTGAAG
>CAJUIK010000083.1:4744-7510 GCA_910585875.1 uncultured Eubacteriales bacterium
GCTGTATCCGGCGGCGCCGGATGGCCTGACGGCCTTGCTGGCCATAGTAGACGGGACCTATTGGCGGGACTATCAGGGAAAAACATTCGCATTTTATCTGTTGGGCTCGGATATTGAGGAATATCCCTATTATCTGCTTTCCGCCCGGCAGATGGCGGAGAGCCGGGATATGGCCGCCCAGGTTTACGGCGATTATGCAGACCGTCTGTTTGAAGAAGAGGGAGTCCAGGTGGATGAGAAAATCATCCGGGACTCCAAACAGATGCGTTGGCTTCATTTTTCCGACTGCATGAACAACGGCGGGACCTCTCAGCTGTTCGTCGATTTTTCCCCTTCTCCTGAGGGGAAGTCGGGGCAGATTGTCCGTTTTCTCCACGACCCGGATGAACTCCAAGTAATTGCAGATAGCTTTGACGGCTATCTGCAAATGCTGATGGACAACGGATACGATTATATCAATGCGGATACGGTAGAAGAGTAAAAACAGTGAGGATAGGCAAAGAGCGGCCCGCTTAGCGGGCCTTCTTTCCCAACGGATAGCGCTATAGCCGCGACGGCGCGGCAAGATAAAAAAATCGCGTTTGCGATTGACGACTGTGGAAATCACTGCCGCCTCCCAAAAGAATCGTTTTGATTCTTTTGGGAGCGTTGACCATAGAACGATAGAAAGGAAGCGGACGGAAGATGAGCGAAAACACAATGGAACTGAAATACGGCTGCAACCCCAACCAGAAACCCGCCCGGATTCTGATGCGGGAGGGCGGCGGTCTGCCTTTGGAGGTGCTGAGCGGCAAGCCGGGATATATCAATTTTTTGGACGCTCTCAACGCCTGGCAGCTGGTGAAGGAACTGAAGGAGGCTACGGGCCTGCCGGCGGCGGCCTCTTTTAAGCACGTTTCGCCGGCAGGGGCCGCCGTGGGCCTGCCCCTGAGCGAAACCGACCGAAAGATGTATTTTGTGTCTCCAAAGGCCCAGCCCAGCCCCATCGCCTGCGCCTATATTCGGGCCCGGGGCGCCGACCGGCTGTGTTCCTACGGCGATTGGGCCGCTTTGAGCGACGTATGCGACGGAGAGACTGCCCGATATATCAAGCCGGAAGTTTCCGACGGCATTATCGCCCCCGGCTATACAGACGAAGCTCTGGAAATTCTGCGGGCCAAGAAAAACGGAAAGTATAATGTGGTGCAAATCGACCCGGATTATGTCCCCGCCCCCCAGGAATACAAAGACGTTTTCGGCGTGACCTTTGAGCAAAAGCGCAATGATTTCAAAATCGACGAGACATTGCTTCAAAATATTGTGACAGAAAATAAACAGTTGCCGCAGCAGGCCAAAATTGATATGATTGTGGCGATGATTACGCTGAAATATACGCAGTCCAATTCGGTGTGCTATGTGAAAAACGGACAGGCCATCGGCGTGGGCGCCGGCCAGCAGAGCCGTATTCACTGCACTCGGTTGGCCGGAGACAAAGCGGACAACTGGAGCCTGCGTCAGCACCCCGCCGTGCTGGGTCTGGATTTTGTCGAGGGGCTGCGCCGGCCGGATAGAGACAACGCCATCGACTGCTATCTTTCCGATGTGGAATGCCGGCAGCTGCTGGCGGAGGGGAACTGGCAGAGCACCTTCAAATCTCGCCCGCCCCTGTTGACTCGGGAGATGAAAGAGGAGTGGATTTCTCAAAATCTGACCGGCGTGACTTTGGGCTCCGACGCCTTTTTCCCCTTTGGCGATAATGTGGAGCGGGCCCGTCGGTCGGGGGTCCAATATATCGTCCAGCCCGGCGGCTCTGTGCGGGACGACCATGTGATCGACACCGCCAACAAATACAGCGTCGTCATGGCCTTCACCGGCATGAGGCTGTTCCACCATTAAAAGCGCGTCATCAAATAAAATGATTCCATGATTCAAGGAGGCGGACCTATGAACCTTCTCGTTGTAGGCGGCGGCGGCCGCGAACACGCTGTCATCAAGAAATTGAAAGAAAATCCCCGCGTTTCTAAAATTTATGCTTTGCCGGGCAACGGCGGCATCGCTCGGGACGCGATCTGCGCCCCAATAAAAGCCACGGATATCGAGGGCGTCGTCAAATTCGCCCGGGATAAAAAAATCGATCTGGCCGCAGTGATTCCCGACGACCCCTTGGCTATGGGCATGGCGGACCGGCTGCGAGAGGCGGGGATTCGAACCTTCGGCCCCAGCGCCCAGGCGGCGGAAATCGAGAGCAGCAAGGTTTTCGCCAAAGATCTCATGAAAAAATACCATATCCCTACGGCGGATTACCATGTTTTTGACAATGTGGAAAGCGCCATGGAACACATCCGGTTCAAGGGGCAGTATCCGGTGGTCATTAAGGCGGACGGACTGGCCCTGGGCAAGGGCGTGGTCATCGCCGAAAGCGAGTCCGCCGCTCAAGACGCCTTGAACGCCATTATGAACGATAAGATTTTCGGCGCCAGCGGCGATCATGTGATTGTGGAGGAGTTTTTGCAAGGGCCGGAAATTTCCGTCCTCAGCTTCACCGATGGCAAAACCCTGGTTCCCATGGTCACATCCATGGACCATAAGAGGGCCTACGACGGCGATCAGGGACCCAACACTGGCGGCATGGGCGCCGTGGCGCCCAACCCCTACTATACGCCGGAGGTGGCGGAGCGGTGTATGAAGGAAATCTTCCTGCCCACCGTTCAAGCCATGAACCAGGAGGGCAGACCTTTCCAGGGCTGCCTGTATTTCGGCCTGATGCTGACGGAACAAGGGCCCAAA
>CAJUIK010000084.1 GCA_910585875.1 uncultured Eubacteriales bacterium
GTCCTTCTGGATCATCGTGGTGGTGGCGATCGTCATCATCTGGGTACATTACTACTGTGTGGGCAACAACGGCTGCTGCAACAACGGGTGCTTCAACAACTGTATGCCGGATTGCGGCTGCAACAACAACTGCTGCTGCTAACCAAAGCAGGCCCCGCGGGGAAAAATCCCCGCGGGGTTTCCCGTTTTTGCGCGCTTTTCTGCCGGCGGCGTAGCGTCTGCTATAAGGATTGAGCCGATTTTGAATGCAAAAAGCGGGCGTCCCTGCGACATTTGTCATAGGAACGCCCGCGATGGTCGGAGTATCGGGACTTGAACCCGAGGCCTCTTGGTCCCGAACCAAGCGCGCTACCAGCTGCGCTATACCCCGATGAGCAGCCCGCCGCCTCAACGGCGGGTGCTTATTTAGTATAAGCCATCCCGCCGCCCTTGTCAAGGGGGAGGAGGCTCTTTTTTATCAGGAAGGCTCTGCGGACAGGCTCTATTTTAAGCGGCGGCGCTGGGGTTAACCGGCGGAACTGACAAAGCCCTTCATACCGATATAGATTATGTTTGCCGGTTATGCAATAGCTTTTGAAAGTCCTCCACTAGCTGCCGGATATGGGCGACGACGTCTTCAGGTAAGCCGGTAAGATCGATAGACTGGCAGTGTTCCATGCCCAGCAAATAGTCGGTGGAAACAGAAAAAATTTTGGCCAGCTTGACCAGCATATCTATGGAGGGCTGAATGTTGTCATTTTCCCAGTTGGAAACGCTCTGTTTGGTTACGCCCAGAGCCTTGGCCAGCTCCACTTGGCTCATTTTCCGGGCCAGCCTTAAGATTCTAATCTGTTGATTCAGCATAAGCGTCCTCTCAAAAAGGCAAATATATAGATACTATAGTATTCTTTTTCTTGACTTTATAAAAATACTATGGTATTTTAATCTTGGACTTTTGGTGGAGGATTTTATGCAGAAAAAATCCTGGGGACAGTTTTTATCGATGCATTTGCTTTTGGCGTTCCTTTTGAGTTTGCTTTGTATATGGGGATGTCCGTTTGCCCGCTTGCTGTGTTTTAATTGCCCAGGCTGTGGGTTAACCCGCGCTTGGCTGTGTTTTTTGAAGGGCAATATATCAGGGGCATTGAAGTTTCATCCGCTTTTTCTTCCCGCTCCGTTTTTTCTTTGGCTAGCCGTCCATCAAGACCTCCCGCAGCTAAAAAGATGGAAGACAGAAGTGAAGCGGTCGACGTGTTTTTTCGCCAGTTGCTTCTTTCTGCATCATCTTTTTCGCGCATTTGTTTTTTCTGGAAAATAAATAGAAATGAGGAGAGAAAATGACCCAAGATCGTGTGGATATGTTTATCATGTCCAATCAAAAGTATCTGCCGGCAGAAAAGATTGTTTTTTTGAAGCAAAAGCTGTTAGAAGCAGACGAAACCAAATTTTCCCTGGCGACTTCCATAGAATTTAAAGACCCTACGACCATTCTGATCGTTTCGGTTTTATTGGGCACTTTAGGAATCGACCGATTTCTGATCGGCGATATCGGTATGGGCATCCTCAAGCTGCTTACAGCCGGCCTTTGCGGCATATTGGCTATAGTAGATTGGTTTACCATTCAAAAAAGGACGCGAGATCTCAACTTTGATAAATTGGCCCTTGTGTTGTAATAAAATCTCTCAAAAAGCTCTTGCGCCGCGGGCGATTGTGTGCTATACTTCTCTTCAAACGCAAAATACAGCGCGAAATGCGATGAAAAAGAGAGTACCGCAGGCAGAAACCTGGGCAGAGAAGGGCGGCCGTCGGCTGTGAGCCGCCCACAGGGCGCAGGCGGGAAGTTCGCTTTTGAGCACTGGTTCTGAAGGGCCGTTTCGGCTTGGTAGGTTCCGGCGTCTGAGCCGCGTTAAGGCTTTTGAGCGCCTGTGAATTTTCATGGGAACAAGGGTGGCACCGCGGAAGAACAGAGCTTTCGCCCCTTTTGGGGCGGAAGCTCTTTTTTGTCGGGGCGGCCCGCCGCGATTTTATTTTTGTGACAAAGGAGTGCAGACGATGAAAGAACAGCTGAACCAAATCCTTTCCGCCGCTTTGGCCGAGGTGAAGGCCGCCGCTTCTCAGCAGACGCTGGAAGCCGCCCGAGTCAAGTTTTTGGGCAAAAAAGGCGAGCTTACGGCCATTTTGCGGGGCATGGGCAAGCTCTCCGCCGAGGAGCGCCCGGCGGCAGGCCAGCTGGCCAACCAAGTGCGGGCCCAGATCGAACAGGCCCTGGAGCAGGCTCAAGTCAATCTGGCCGAAGCCGTCGTGGCCCACAAGCTGGCCAGCGAGACGATAGACGTCACAATGCCCGGCCAGAAAATCAGCCTGGGCAAGCGGCACCCTCTGCAAACAGTGCTGCATCAGCTTTATGATATTTTCACAGGCATGGGCTTTTCCATCGCCGAAGGGCCGGAGATCGAATACGATTACTATAATTTTGAGGCGCTGAACATCCCCAAAAATCACCCGGCCCGGGACACCCAGGACACCTTTTATATCAACGACAACATTGTGCTGCGCACCCAGACCAGCGGGATGCAGGTCCGCGTCATGGAACAGCAAAAGCCCCCCATCCGAATTATCGCGCCGGGCCGGGTCTACCGCAGCGACGCTGTGGACGCCACCCATTCCCCGGTGTTCCATCAGATCGAAGGCCTGGTGGTGGATAAGGGAATCACCATGGGCGACCTGAAGGGGTCGCTGGAGGTATTTGCCAAGCGGCTGTACGGCGAGGACACCGGCGTCCGTTTCCGCCCCCATCATTTCCCCTTCACAGAGCCTTCCGCCGAAATGGACGTCACCTGCTTCAAATGCCACGGCAAGGGCTGCCCTCTCTGCAAGGGGGAGGGATACATCGAGATCTTGGGCTGCGGCATGGTGCATCCCAAAGTGCTGCGGGGCTGCGGTATCGACCCAGAGGTCTATTCCGGCTTTGCCTTTGGCGTCGGCCTGGAGCGCATCGTCATGCAGCGGTATAAAATCGACGATATGCGCCTTTTCTATGAAAACGACCTGCGGTTTTTGGCCCAGTTTTAACTGAAAGGAGTTTCCCGCCATGAATTTATCCTATCAATGGCTCAACGACTATGTGAAAATCGACAAAGACCCCAAGGCTTACGCCGCTCGGATGACGATGACCGGCTCCAAAGTGGAGGGCTGGGCCAACGCCGCCGACGAGATTGAGAACGTGGTCTGGGGGAAGATTCTATCCATTGAAAAACACCCGGACGCTGACAAGCTGGTGATCTGCCAGGTGGACGTGGGGGAGAAGACCGTGCAGATCGTCACCGGCGCCACCAACCTGACGGCGGGCGACGTGGTTCCCGCCTGCCTCCACGGCGCTCGGCTGCCCGGCGGCGTTGTCATCAAAAAAACCAAGATGCGGGGGGTGGAATCCAACGGGATGCTCTGCTCCTTCGCCGAGCTGGGCCTGACCCTTCACGACCTGCCCTACGCCGACCCCAACGGAATTCTGGTCTATCAGAACGAAGGGCGGGAGGCGGTTTTGGGCCAGCCAGTTGCCAAGGCTTTGGGCCTGGACGACCCGGTGTTCGAGTTTGAAATCACTCCCAACCGGCCGGACTGCCTGAGCGTCGTGGGCCTGGCCCGGGAGACGGCGGCTTCCTTCCAGCTGCCGCTGAACCTGCCCCAGCCCCCTCGGCGGCCGGTGGAGGGCGAAATCCACGAGCTGCTCCGGGTGGAAATCGCCGACCCGGACCTTTGCCCCCGGTATTGCGCCGCCATGGCCCGAAATATCAAAATCGCCCCCTCGCCCCAGTGGATGCGGGACCGGCTGCGGGCCGCCGGCGTCCGCCCCATCAACAACATCGTGGACATCACCAATTTCGTCATGCTGGAATACGGCCAGCCGATGCACGCCTTTGATTACCGGTGCATCGACGACAGCGCCATCATCGTCCGCCGTGCCCGGGAAGGGGAAGTCACCGATACGCTGGACGGCCAGCAGCGCCGGCTGGCCCAGGGGACCCTGCTGATTACCGACCCCCAGAAGCCCATCGGCGTGGCCGGCGTCATGGGCGGCCTGAACAGCGAAATCACGGAAAACACCCAGATGATCGTCTTCGAGTCGGCCACCTTCGACGGCCCCTCCATCCGCGGAACCTCCCGCCGGCTGGGCCTGCGCACCGAGGCTTCGGGCCGCTATGAAAAGGGGTTGGACTGCGAAAACGCCATGCCCGCCCTGATGCGGGCCTGCCAGCTGGTGGAGCAACTGGGCGCCGGCGAAGTGGTTTCCGGCGTGATCGACGCCTATCCCCAGAAAAAGGTTCCCCGGACTCTGCCTCTGGAGCCGGAAAAAATCTGCCGGTTCTTGGGCGTTGAAATTTCCGAGGAGGATATGATCCGTACGCTGAAGGACCTGCAATTCGGCGTGGAGGGCCGGACGGTTTCCGTCCCCAGCTGGCGGGACGACGTGGAAGGCATGGCCGACTTGGCGGAAGAAGCGGCCCGGATTTACGGCTACGACAAGATTGAGCCCACGCTGTTCGGCGGCCAGGCCACTCAAGGCGGCCTGAGCCCCTATCAGCGCTTTGAGCTGGAGCTGTCCCAGGCCTGCATGGCGGCGGGCTACAACGAAACCATGTCTCTATCCTTCCAGGGCGTCAAAGATTTCGACAAAATCCTGCTGCCGGAGGATTCCGTCCAGCGCCGGGCCGTGCGGATTTCCAACCCCTTGGGCGAGGATCAGAGCTTGATGCGCACCACGCCCCTGCCCGCTATGCTGGAAATCGCGGCCCGCAACTACAACCGCCGTCTGCCGGCGGGGCGCTTCTTTGAGCTGAGCAAAATCTATCTGCCCCAGCTGAAAGACGGCCAGCCGGATCTGACGGTTCTGGCCGACGAGCGCCCCATCTTGACCATGGCCCTGTATGGGAACGGGGATTTCTTCACCCTCAAAGGGGGGCTGGAAGCTATTTTTGCCGCCCTCTCCATCTCCGGCGTGGAATTTTTACCCTGTCGGGACAACCCCTCCTACCACCCGGGCCGGGCCGCCTCCCTCATGGCCGGCGACAGGAAAATCGGCATGGCCGGGCAGATCCACCCCGTCGCGCTGCGCAATTACGGCATCGGCGCCGAGCTGTATGTGTGCGAAGTGGATATTCGGAGCCTGTATGAGCTGGCGGAAACCCAAAAGGAATACAAGGCTTTGCCCAAGTTCCCCGCGATTACCCGGGATCTGGCGCTGATCTGCGACCAGGAGACGCCGGCGCTCTACCTGGAAAAGACCATCCGGGCCGCCGTGGGCAAAACTTTGGAAAAACTGGAGCTCTTCGACGTCTACCAAGGCGCTCAGGTGAGCCAGGGCAAAAAGAGCGTGGCCTTCTCCCTGGCCCTGCGCAGCTACGACCACACCCTGACCGACCAGGAGGCCGACGCCGCCGTTCAGAAGGCTTTGGTCCGGCTGAAGGAGGAGCGCGGAGCGGAAATCCGCCGCTGATTGGGGTTTACAAGAGACGGCGTTCTGTGGTAGAATGGTAAAAGATGATGGGCCCGCCAATCGCCGCAGGCCTTGCGCAAGAATCCCTCGCCGCCTTTGGCGGCGGGGCGATTCTTATTCTTCCGGCTCGGCGGCCGCCGATCTGGAAAAATGTCGCCGGCGCAGCGAGATTCAATAAAGAGGGGTGTATGCCTTGTTTGACGGAACACGGAAATTCAAAATTACAGACGAATCGGACCAGGAAATGAAGCGCATCCTCACCGATGTGTACGACGCGCTCCGGGAAAAGGGATACAACCCCATCAACCAAATTGTGGGCTACATCCTGTCGGAAGATCCCACCTATATCACCAACCACAACAACGCCCGCAGCCTGATTCGCAAAATCGACCGGGACGAACTGCTCCAGGAGCTGGTCCGCCGGTATTTGGCCGATTAGCCGGGGCGCCGCCGGCCGCCCGATCTGCACATTGATAACAAAATAAAACCTTGCCCTTGGTTCAAAAAAGCCCGTAACCCCTGTAGTTTCAAGGGGTTACGGCGAAAGCAGAAATTTTTTGTTCTTATTTTGTAACTTTTTGTTTGACTTTTGTTACGATTTTGATATAATGATGATTGTCGGAGGTAAACCCATGAGCACAAAAAACGAAAAAGAGCGGCAGCCCCTAGTTTATAAGGGACGCGCTTTGCTGAGAAAAGACGATACGATCTATTATGGCAGTATGTCTGAGAAATACATTATCCAGCTGAAAGTGCTGGAGGCCGGCGCGAACAAAGATCTTTCCGTCGCCACAAAAGTCCGCGTAGAGCTTCAGCTCACCGACCCCGACATCTCCGCTGCGGACAAAGTCGTGAAATCCACCGAAAAAGACGGTTTGTACAACGCGATGGACATCGCTTCCATCTGGCTCGACAGAGCGCTCAGCCACAAATAACAGCCGTCTCCCGAAAATCCAGGAGGTATAAAGTTGAACAAGGGCATCAAGGTTTTGAAGACAGCAATGGTATCCGCCGCATTGAGCGCGGCGATGGTTTCTTTCTCCCATGCCGTAGACGTTCAGGGAGGCGGCATCGTCACCGCCAATTCCGCTTTGAATTTCCGCAGCGCCCCTTCGGAGTCGGCGTCGATAATCGATAGTCTGTCCAATGGGTACAGAGTATGTATTCTCGGCGTCGACGGCGATTGGGCCTATGTGACGGCCAACGGCAATCCGGGTTATGTCAACGTGGCTTACCTGGAGCGCTTGGAAGTGATGGACGTCAATGGCGGCGGCGCCAAAGTGACTGCTTCGACTTTGAATATCCGCTCCCATCCCTCCACAACCGGCGACGTGCTGGGCCAGATCCCTCAGGGGCAGACGGCCCAAATCACCGGCGTCAACAAGGGTTGGCTCCAGGTAAAATACAACGGCGTTCAGGGCTTTGTCAGCCCGGAATATGTGGAAATCGTCCCCGGACAGGCCCAGGATAACGCGGGCGCTTCCAGCGTGATTACATATGCCAAGCAATTTATTGGCACTCCTTACCGCTACGGCGGGTCTTCTCCCAGCGGCTTTGATTGCTCGGGCTTTACCAGCTATGTGTACAAGCATTTCGGCGTCAACCTGTCCCATTCCTCTCGTGCTCAGTATGGCCAGGTAACAAAGGTGAGCCGGAGCGAGCTGCAGGCCGGCGATCTGGTGTTTTTCACCAATGGCGGCAAATCCATCGGCCATGTGGGCATTTATGTTGGAGGCGGCCAGTTCATTCATTCGCCTTCCGCGGGCCGTTCCGTGTGCATCGAATCCATGTCCAGCGGCTATTATGCCAGCCATTATGTGGGCGGCGGCCGGGTTCGCTAAACTCAAAGTTTGTTCAGACCTTGAC